>NZ_MRUJ01000211.1:0-5387 GCF_002099325.1 Frankia sp. KB5
ACAGCCACGACACCGCCACACGGCGGAACCAGCCCCTCCACGCCATCGCCGAATACTTACATCGTCCGAGTGACAGAAACCGATCCTCTGGCACGCCCGAACCCCTGGCCCGGACACGACCACCCCGCGACGATCACCAAACCGATTGCTATCGGCGTTTCCGAGGATGGCACGGCCGTAACCGTTCTTCTCCTCCGCCGCCATGTCCTCATCGGTGGCGTCGTCGGCGCGGGGAAATCGGGCCTGGTGAACACGATCCTCGCCGGGCTCATTCCCGCAGACGATGTGACCGTCTGGGGAGTGGACCTGAAAGGCGGCATGGAACTCGGCCCGTGGGCGCAATCACTCGGCAGGCTCGCGACCACACCGGACGATGCCCTAACCCTCTTCACCGCCGCATGGGAAGAACTGAACCGGCGCACCCGCGAGCAAGCACAGCGCGGGGAAAGGACCTGGAACCCCACCCGGGAACGCCCAGCACTCGCGATCTTGGTCGACGAATTCGCGGAACTCCCCCCGGAAGCACTGGACATAGCTGATTCCCTGGCCCGTCTCGGCCGCGCAGTCGCGGTCACGCTCATCGCTGCCACGCAACGACCAACCCAAGACGCGACGGGAAACGGCGCTATCCGTAGCCAGATGGACGTCCGGATAGCGCTGCGAGTCCGGGAACGCGCCGACACAGACCTCATCCTCGGCGCAGGCGCCTACAAAAGTGGTTGGCGAACCGACGCCTTCACCCTTCCCGGCGTGTTCCTCATCCTTGACCCCGACCACACCACGCCCACACCCCACCGTGCCTACCTGCTAGACGACGACACCGTGGCGGATATCACCAGCCGCTATCCCACGCCACCGGCTCTACCCGCCCGGTCGGACGGGCCGCACACGGACCATAACCCCGACCCCAACAGTGCCCTGTGGACTGCCCTCACGGCAACACCGGACGGCGCCAGCGTGCCCGACCTGGTGACCGCCACCGGCCGGTCCCGTCGATGGGTGTACTATGCCCTACAGCAGCTCCAGGAAGCCGGCAAGGTGCGCCAGGCCGCGCCCGGCCGTTGGCACGCCACCCCCCACCGCCCATGACCCACCGTCACGGAACCGCCGTGCACACCCCCGTGCAACGCCGTGCACCCCGGCGTGCATGCACGGCCCTACGCGCGCGCGTGCGTGCGCGCCTACGCGCGTAGGCACCCACACACCCCCACCCGTGCACACCACGGCACATCGCCACAGACAGTCACATCACCGGGCGGACCCACCCCGCACCCCTACACGCGGGTAGGGCACACCCACACCCACACCGCGCACGCCCGCGCAGCGACCACCCCCGCCACACCGCACCCAACCCCGGGAACGCCGCCCGCTAGCACCACGCCCGCGACCAGGTAGCGGCAACACCCCATGCCCGCACCCCGCGCACCCCCGGTGATCTGAACAAACACAGCACGGTCGCGGTAGCCGTCCACCCCCGGGTGCCACGCGACCGTCCCGAACCACCCCCGCCGACCCCCACCCGGCGCAACCGCAACCCCCCGCCGGTCGTCACGTGACGACCGGCGGGGGTCAGGGAGCCGCGATGACCAGCACGCCGGACCACCCTGCCGACGAACCGGACGACGAACACACGGCGATCCGCCGCGCCGTATGGGCGATGCCCCCACTGACCGATGAACAGATCAACGCCCTCGCGGTGCTGCTCGCCACCATGCGGGACCATCCACGCCCCCGACCCCCCGACCCACCCCCCACCGACTGACCCCAACATGCGGCAGGCCCCCCGCACCGTATCCGGTGCGGGGGGCCTGTTCCTGTAAGCGTCTAGCAAGCGGCTACGGGCGTGGGGTCCGGGGGACGAGACCGATGCCACGGATCACTCCGCCGCTGGCCCGCAACATGGCCTCGTGGCATAGGGCGCACGCCAACGCCGTTTCTCTCCCATCGGAGACGATCACCAGTGCGGGTGCGGCACAACGGGGTGTCTCACACGTCGGCACGTCGCTCATCGCGCGTCCCCCGGTCCGGCCGTGACCAGATGCGCCCGTGTCTGCCTGCCGTAGCGCACGGTGAACCCCAGCGCGTCGAGCGTGGCCGCTACCGCGTAGGTCAGCACATCACCCACCCCGGCCGGGACGGGCCGATTCGCCGTGGGGATGGTGGCCATCCGGGGATGGGTAGCCCACCCCAACRCCACCCCCCGGTACGCACCCGTGCGCACCGGGACAAGCAGGACCCCGCCGGTTGCCTCCCGCCCGGTAGTGTCCGCCACCGGCACCCCCGCCAGCACGAGCGCACGCGCTACCCGCACCGTGAGCAGCGCGGTAGCGTCCCGGGTCGCGCGCACCCTCCCCCCATGGTCATCGGTGAGCCGCGCGACCTGTTCGGACCACAGGCGATTAAACGCGAGATCATCCGGTGCGGAACGGCTCGTCAGCGTCCCGTCCGCCGCTACCACCCCGTAGCCGACGGCGCTACCGGGATGGTCATCCCCCGCCCGGACTGCGTCATACCGGTCCGCCCACGGGCCGGCAACCACCCGCCCGTCCACCACCGTCCAGAACGCCGGAACCGACGCCCGGTCGTGGCGGGCACGCGGTCCGCGCGTCGCATCCTGCGAGGGATCGGTGCGCCCCGCATGCGGCACGGTCGGCACCCACCCGCCGGACGCGAGGGGACCGTCCGGGACGGTCGGCGCGTCGTTCCCGGCGGTCGGGAACGGAAGTGGAAGGCCGTCGACGTGCGTGGTCGGTTGCCTCTGTTGCTACACCCGTTGCTACACCTCCCCATGATCGCTGCGGCGCCCCAGACTGTCGCGCTGGGCTTACCGGGTTGATCGTGTCGTCATGGTCGGTCTGGGGTTCCCGGATCCGGCTGGCCAGATCGGGGTGCGGCCCGTGACACCCGAAAACGTCCGCCATCGACGTATGGCAGCAGCCTCGCCGCCCCGGCTGGGTTAGGGCTTCCTCTCGTGGGGCAATGGCGGCCTCGTGACGGGGACCGTGCGTAGGAGCCGTTCCAGGCCGGTGTAGTCGCCGGGGTTGGTGGTGAACAGTGGAAGGTCCTCCGCGACCGCCGTGGCGGCGATCATCAGGTCCGCGGTCCGGCGGCGCGGTTTGCGGCCCGCGGYGACGACGGCCGCGGTCAGCCGGCCGTAGACCCGCGCCGCCTCGGCGTCGAACGGGATCGGATCGAACTCGTTCTCGGCACGTTGGAGGATCTCCATCCGCCGTGCCCGTTCCTCATGCTCGTCGTACAGGTCCTGCTCGTCGTTACGCCGCACCTGGTGTGGCCCGGCGGACAGCTCCGCCAGCGTCACCACGCTGATCGCCATCTCGTCCGGAAGCTCGGCCACGTTCACCCAGCGGCGCAGGATCAGGATGTTGGTATCCAGCAGGCCCTGCCGGACGGGCTCACTGGTCATAGGCATCCGTCGCCTCGTGGTCGGCCGCGGCCTCCTGGTCGGCGCGGAACGCCTCCAGGCCGGTGTCAGGTGCGTTGCGTGACATCGCGGCGAACTCCTGCCGCGAGACGAACCGGCGCCGGCGCCGGATCGGGACGAGCTGCCCGATCTGGTGACCATCCCGAGTGACCGTGAACGACTGCCCATGCTCGACGGCGTCCATGATCTCCCGCGACCTCGACCGCAGGTCCCGCTGCGTGATCTCAGGAGTGCTCACCATGCCAGCGTAGCACCCGGTGCTACAGCGTGCCGCGACGAAGATCCAGAGTCTGGCCAGGCGATGTTGACCGCCCGGCTTCGCCATACCGCCGTGTGCCTGCGGTCGCCTCCTGCACGAAAGACGCTATCCGCAGCGCTCAAGAATATTGCGGATCCGCCGGGCGCCTGGATGATCGTCGTCATACGCGGCTTCGACGATTCGACGATTCCCATTACCTGCCGCGTCAGGTCCTTCCTGCATTCGGCGGCCCCACGATCCGGCTATCCGGATGAGGCCGAGTAGTTTGCGCGTCAGCGATGCTGCTGTGAGCTACTCATCTACCTGATTCCGCCCAATTTGCCGGACGCCGTGAGGTGGTCCTGTGTCGCGTCCAACCAAACCCAACGAGCGCCAGCTCGCGGTTCTCCGCTGGATTGGCGACGGATGCCCGCCGCGAGATTGGCCCGACCAGAGCCACAAGCTCACCGCGCGGGTCTTGGAGGGACGCGGTCTGGTCCAGGTCAGTGATCATGCCGGCTTGCGCCGGCACCCTGTCCTGATGAGGATGTTGGTGCCGTCCGGTCCGACGTCGTCCCTCTGTGGTGCCTGCGAGCCCGTAGGTCAGTGAGCCATTTCAAAGTTGGTTTTCCTAAAGGCCCTCGGTGGCGAGGACGAGGGCGGCCTGGGCGAAGGTGCCGACGCGGCGTGGGCAGCCACGGAAACGGTCGAATATGTGCCAGTTCTTGAGGACCGCGAATCCTCGTTCGCCTTGTGAGCGGGTGGTGGCGTGGGTCCGGTTGGCCTCCTTGTCACGGTCGGGGAGGTCGTTGTTCTTGGGTTTCTTGATCGGGACGAGGAGGCGGTCGCCCTCGCCGCCGACGTAGCCCTTGTCCGCGTAGAGGTAGAGCTCCGAGCGGTCGATCAGATCGAGAATGTCGTGCATCCGGGCCGCGGTGAGGTCATGGACGGAGCCGGGAAGCCCTTCGGAGATCCAGATCAGCCGGCCGTAGGGGTCGGTGAGGCCCTGCAGGTTGATGCCGTGGTACTTGTGYTTGCCCGAGTAGTACAGCTTGTTGTGCGCGCGGACACGGTTGGTACGCACGACGGTGCCGTCGAGGATGAGGAAGTTGCTCTGGGTCCACGCGAAGATCCAGACCGCGGCGAGCAGGGTCCGGCCGTGAGTGGCGAGCAGGCGGACGGCTTCGCGGATGTAGTTGTGGACGGTGCCGACACTGACCTGGAAGCCCTCGGCGAGTCGCTCGTAGCGTTCACCCTTGCGGAGGTGGACGAGCACCAGGAGTGCCTGCTCGGGTGGGGGCAGCTTGCGCCAGGTCCGACGCTGGGCGCGATCCTCGGCCAGCAGCCCCGCGAGGAAGGTCAGGGTCGACTCGGGCAGGTCGACGACACCAGGGTAGGTTAGCAACGGAAGTCCTCGGTCAAGGGCACAGTGGGGTAGACACCCTGTGATCTACCGGGGACTTCTCTATTTACGGCACCCCTCCGGCCACCGCCCGAACGTACGTAGTCGGAAGTCCCGTTGAGTTGATCGACGTTGGCGGTGGCTGCGGGGGCTGGGTGTGGCCTGATGGTCTCCGTGGGTGATGGTTCGCTGGTCGGGATGGTTTGCTGTGGTGCGTGGCGGTTGTCGAGTCGGGTGTTTGCGGCGTTGCTGGTGGTGAGGCGCTGGCGGATGTGTTGGTGGAGAACGGCCGTCTGCGAGTCGAG
>NZ_MRUJ01000212.1:0-8997 GCF_002099325.1 Frankia sp. KB5
GTCACCGCGACCGCCGACCTGCACGGCCTCAACCCACTGACCTACCTGGCCGACTACCTCGACGCCTGCGGTCGCGCCGGCGCCAGAGCACCCACCGGGACGGACCTCGACCGGTTCCTGCCCTGGGCTGCCAACCCCGACGACCTCGCCCGCTGGAGGAAGCCTCCCGGCTGACCCAGCCACGCCAGCCCGACTCCAGCGGTGTCACACCCGGTGACACCGCCCGTCAGCATTCCCCCACGCGACTTCCGACTACTTACATCGAATCGACGGTTTCGAATAGGTCGCCACTGCCGTCGCCGCGCAGCGGCATAGGCTTTCTACGTCACCACGTAGGACGCGTGAGCCATCACGCCCGGGCACTTACCAGACGTAGTTGATCGTAACCGACAGCTACCTCCGCGCAGCCCTGCGTCCGCACCAGAGACAGCCGACGTCGACCGGGCAACGCCCCACCATCATCCCAGACACAACCCCGAACGCGACAAACAGGCCACCGCAGCCCCACAGAATTCTCATCCGATCAGGTGGCGGCCACGCCGCCAGGAATGCTCAAAAAGACGCACCCTCTACGTGCTGCATATCCGGCGGAGTCTCCGGCTGCCGTCGGTCCAGGATTCTCGCGAGGTTCTCGTCACCCGGAACCATGCATACCAGATCGTGGCGGAYGGATACGACTTCGACCGGTGCCGATTCGATGATCTATATCGGGCCGGGCGGACTGCCGCGGCTCGGCGCGATGCCGAGGCGGCGAGCCGGCTGTTGGGCCAGGCGCTGCGCGAGTGGCGCGGCCCTGYCCTCGCGGATGTCAAACGTGGCAGCCTCAGCGCACCGCACGTCATGGCGCTGGAGGAGGCCAGGCTGCACGCGACCGAGCTCAGGATCGAGGCCGACCTGGCGCTCGGGCGGCACCACGAGCTCGTGCCCGAACTGGAAGACCTGATCAGCCTGCATCCGATGCACGAACCTGCACGCCCAGCTCATGGTGGCCCACTCCCGGTCCGGCCATCCGAAGCGAGCCGCCTCGGTCTTCCGTCGCCTCCGCTCCACGCTCATCGACACGATGGGCATCGAGCCGACGTTCCGGACGTCCAACCTCATGCGTGCCATCCTCGCCGGYAGCGACCTGCTGCTGGGCGACCGGTGGGAGTCGTCGCCGCAGGCGTTTCGGCAGGGAACGGGCCGCCAGCTGACCCGCGCCCGCTGATCCTGGGCGCTCCGTCGCGGCCTGCGGCCTGGGCCGTCGAGTGCCAGGCCTGTCCTCCACGGGCAGGCCGGCACCCGGCGGCCGCAGCGACTCCCGCCGGACCGAACCCCGTCACGCCTGGTGGGTCATGCCGGTCGGGTGCGGCGCGCTGCTACCCGGGCGCGGTGTTTGCTACCAGGCTACGATGCCGTTCTGGTCGAAGAATGTGCCCGAGGGGGCGTCGTCGGGCAGGGTCGCGGCCCGGACGACGACCTGCGCGGCTTGGTCGGCGGTGAGTTGAGCCTGCTCTCTGTTGATCGGGGTCAGGTCGGTCTGCACGAAGCCCGGGCAGACTGAGCTGATCTTGATGGGGGTGTCGGCGAGCTTCTTGGCGAGCGAGATCGTGATGCTGTTCAGCGCCGCCTTCGAGCTCTGGTACGCCGGCACGATCAGGCCGTAGTAGGGCGATGCGGGGTTCGCCTGGTCGCTGAGCGAGCCCATCGTGGTGGAGACGTTGACGATGCGGCCGGCCGGGCTCCTGCGCAGCAGCGGAAGGAGCGCCTCGGTGACGGCAACCGGGCCGAAGACGTTGGTCGCGTACGTCTTCCCGAACAGATCGAGGGAGGCGAACTCGTGCTGCTCGCCGTCCGTGGCCTCGGGCAGGATCCCCGCGTTGTTGACCAGAATGTCCAGGCCGGCCGGCAGCTCCGCGACCCGCCTGGTGGCTGCCGCGATGCTGTCGGGGGAGGTGACGTCGAGCGCGATGGCGTCGGCGTCGAATCCCTGCGCCGTCAGATCGGCCGCGGCCTTGTCCGCCGCGGCCTGCTCCCGCGCGGTCACGAGGATCCGGTGCCCGAGCCGCGCCAACGCCTGCGCGGTTGCGAAGCCCAATCCACGGTTGCTCCCGGTGACAAGTGCTGCAGACATGCGTTGTCCCGTCCAGGGGTTCGGCCCGCCGCCGGGGCGGCGGCGAGAGCGTTGACGAGGCTCTCGGCAAGGAGACGCCCGGACAGGCCGGAACGTGAGGTGTCGATTGCGATCCGATGCCCTGTGACCTCTCCGCGCCGCGTCAGAGTGCCCCCTCGAGCCGCAGCAGGGATTGCTTGGCCTGCTCGCCGCCCAGGTAGCGGCCGATCCGGCCGTCGCTGTATATGACGCGATGACATGGAAGGATCACGGGCAGTGGATTCGTCGCRCAGGCCGTCCCCACTGCCCGGACCGCGCGAGGGCTGCCCGCCAGCGCGGCGACCGCCGCGTAGCTGGCCGTGCTGCCATAGGGGATGTCGCGCAGGTGCTCCAGCACCGAGAGCCGGAATCCCGTCGCGAGCCGCAGATCGAGGCTCAGTGTGAAGCGTGACCGGGCCCCGGCGAAGTACGCGTCGAGCTGAACGGCGACGGGATCGAGCCGCCCGTTCGCCCGCAGAACGCGGGGGCTGATCCGCTCGGACAGCGACGCGAGCACGGCGTCGTGGTCCTCCACCTCATAGGCGACCCGGACCAGCCCCTGCGGGGTCGCTGCGAGCAGGAGCCGCCCGACGGGCGAGTCCACGCTGCGGTAGGCCACGTCCAGCAGACCCTCCCGCTCGGCCTCGGCCGCGAGCCGTTGGCGCAGGCGACTGAGCCGGGCATCGAGGTCCGGCATGGCGGCGAACGGATCGGGCGCCCGAAGATCGTCGCTGGTCATCGCGACTCGTCCTCCTTCGCCAGTGCAAGCATGCTCCGCAGCGATGCGATGGCGTCAGCGCCCGCGCGCCGCGCGGCGGCGGGATTGCCACCGACGAGCCGGGCGACCTCGGCGTACGGGAGTCCGGCGAGATAGTGGAGCGCGACGGCCTCCCGTTGCCTGGGCGTGAGCCGTTTCAGCGCGTCCCACAGATCCAGCTGCGTGTCACGCTCCTCCCACCGGGCCGGCTCCGGGAGGCGCTCCGTCGGCGCGGGCCGCCGTGACTGGGCCCGCAGCTGGTCGATCGCCTTGTTGCGCGCGATCGTCACCAACCACGCCTCGACGTTGCTGCCCGCAGGCAGCTCCGGATACGCCCGCAGCGCCGCGAGAAACGTCTCCGACCAGGCATCCTCGGCCAGATCCGGCCCGGCGACCGCCCAGCAGACCCGCAGCACCATCGGCCCGCACCGCTGGACCACGGCGTCGAACGGTTCGCGCTCCATGCCAGAAGAACGATCCACACGGCCCAAGTGTGAGCCCGGGCTCGGGCCTGGTCGGATCCGGTCGGCGCAGCGGCCGGGGCCCGTCCCGGGCGGACGAGGACGCGAGGACCTGCCCGGGGCTCACAAACAGCCCGGCCCGGACGTCGTAGGGGTGAACGCACGAACCGTCGCATTCCGGAGGCCGGCGATCAGCGAGATGCCTGTGCACTGAGCCCCGCTTCACGCCGCCGTGACCTACCGCCACGTGGACACGGCTGTCGGCCGGCTCTTCCTCGTGCGGACCCAGCGGGGTGTGGTGCGCGTGGCCTTCCSCGACCAGGACGCCGACTTCGTGCTGGACAGCGTGACCAGGCAGGTCGGGCCGGCCGCCGAGGCCAGGTGCGGCCAGCTCGACGACGTGTACCGCCAGATCGTGGAGTACCTGGACGGCGACCGCCGGGAGTTCGCGGTGCCGCTGGACACGTCGCTGGTTGGCCCGGCCCAGCGGGAGGTCCTGCGTGCCCTGTGCGCCGTGCCCTTCGGCGCCGCGGTGACGGTCGGTGAGCTGGCTGTCGCGGCGGGTCGACCGGCGGAGGCGGCGGCGGTGGGGCTGGAGGTAGCGGCCAATCCACTGCCGATCCTCATCCCCTGCCACCGGGTGCTGCGCGTGGGGCCGGATGCCGCCGTCTATCCGGGTGGCTGCCATGTGCGCCATCAGCTGCGGGCCCTGGAGGCCCGAGGGTGAGCGCGGCCCGGGCCGGCTCTCGAGCGTCGCTGTAGCCGAGCCGCACAGTCTGGTCTGGCGCTACCGCTACCGCTACCGCTACCGCTACCGCGGCAGGCGCCCGACCGGGCGGCGGAGGCGGCGAGTGCACATCGCCCGGACCGGTCCGCCCCGCACTCGGCCGTGACCGCGACCGGACCTCCGTCTGCGAGAGGAAGCGGCACGATGGACGACCTACGACACGGTGACGGGCGGGCGGCGTCCTGGGCCGGAACTCTCATCGATACGGCGACGAGCGGTGCGGCGTGGCTGCGGGCGATGCTGGACGTGGAGGCGGCCGTCGTGCGTGCGGAGGGCCGGCTGGGTCTGGTGCCTGCCGCCTGCGTCGCCGCGATCGACAAGGCCGTCGCGGAATGCTCCGCGGACGTCGAGCGGCTCGCCACCGGCGGGCAGTGGTCCGCGAGTCCGGTGGGTGGGCTGGTGGCGACCCTGACCGAGACCACGCGGCGCATCCACCCCGCCGCCGCCGAGCATGTGCACCGCCATCTCACCGATGCGGATGTCGTTGCAGCCGCGTCGCTGGTCGTAGCGACCCATGTCCTCGCCCTCGCCGACGCCGATCTGCAGCGGGTGGCCGCGGGACTCGCCGAACTGGTCGACCGACGGCGGCCGGGCGGGTCGGCCGTGGACGGGGCCGGTGCACCGGGCCGGGCGGCGCGCAGTCTTCCGACGGTCGCCGCCGGTTGGCTCAACGACGTCCTCGACGCCCGTGACCGCCTGGCCCGCCTCGTCGCCGACGGCCTGCCCGCCCCGTTCGAGGGGATCCTGACCCTCCAGGTACCGGCGCCGCTCGCGGCGGCGCGGGAAGAGGTACCGGGCCCGATCGACGGGGCCCTGGCCGCGGTGTTCGCTGCCGAAGCGGGCCTGTCCGAGCCGTCACTGCCATGGCGTGGGCCTCGTACCATTCTGCTCGATCTGATGGCTTTCGCCGTCTTCGTCACGTCCACGGCGGCCACGGTGTCCGCCGGGATGCGGCGCTGGGCTCCCGCACGCCCCGAACCGGCTGGCGTGAGGGACGCAGCCGCGGCACGCCACTCGGCTGCGGCGGTCGACGTCATGGTGATCTCCTCGGCCATCCGGACGCCCGTGCTGGTCGTCTCCCTCGTCCACGACCTGGCAGCCGAGCTGTGGAACGACAACGACCGGCACGTCGAGTGGGAGACGCTGCGCGGGGCACTGCGTGCCCTCGGCGGTTCCGCGCACGCTGTCGCGGAGCTGGTCGAGCATGAGGTGACGGACGGCCTGTTCGCCGACCCGGACCGGTACCGACGCGCGGCCGACGCCGAGACCGAGGTCGACGCCGACGCCGACCCCCAGGCAGAGGCCGGCGGCCCTGGTGTCGGCCGGATATTCGTCGATCGGGTACTCGAGCGCTATCTCTTCAGCGCGCGGTGAGCGCGATGCCCAGTCGTCCGAAACTTCAGCGCTGTCGCGGAGAATTGCAGGGTGACGAGCCACTCACGCCGAAGACCACGGGAGAGGTGGATGTATGTCCGTTGCGCTGTCGACCGGCAAGGCTCCAAGAGCCTGTTTTGGATCTTTTTGCATATGCGGAGCGTGACGGAAAGTTGGTGTGGATGTTGGTGGTGGGGTTTGGACGGGGGTGATGGCGGCAGGGGCTRGTCATGGTACGTACACACCGGTATCCATCGGATCTGACCGACGCCGAGTGGGCGCTTGTCGAAGCTGTGTTGCCGCCGGTATCGAAGGACGGCCGGCCCGAGGCGCACTCTCGCCGGGACATCGTGGACGCCATCCTGTACGTGACACACAACGGGATCGTGTGGCGCGCGCTGCCGGCGGGCTTCCCGCCGTGGCAGACGGTCTACGGCTTCTTTGACCGGTGGAAGAAAAAAGGCGTGACCGCCGGGATCCATGACGCGCTGCGGGGCAGGGTCCGGCTCGCGCGGAGCCGACCGCGGGGGTGGTGGACTCCCAGTCGGTCAAGGGCGCCCAGACGGTCGGCGCCGACTCCGGCGGCTACGATGCCGGCAAGAAGGTCAACGGCCGCAAGCGGTTCGTGATCGTCGGCACGCTGGGTCTCCTGCTGACCGTCCTCGTCGTCCCTGCCAACGTCCAGGACCGCGACGGCGGCCGGCGCCTCCTGATAGACCACTACTTCACCCATCATCGCTGCCGTCATCTGTTCGCCGACGGCGGTTTCGCCGGCCAGCCTGTTGCATGGGCGCGGACCATCATGAGGACCACCGTCGAGATCGTTCGGAAGAAACCCGGTCAGAAAACCTTCGAGGCCCTGCCGAAACGATGGGTGGTCGAACGTACCCTTGCCTGGCTCACCGCCCACCGGCGGCTTGCCCGCGACTACGAACGCCCCCCCGCCACCTCCGCATCGTTCATCCACTGGGCGATGATCCGCACCATGGTCCGCCGTCTCGTTCGCGGGAATCCCGTCCCACGCCGGCAACCCCGCGACACTACAGGGCGTTAACATCACTCAAGATCCAGGACAGGCTCTCAGTAGCCATGGCCACGCCGTGGCGGGAGTCAGGTCCACCGGGTCGTGGAGGGCACGGCCGGTGGATCTGTGAACCACGAATACCCGGCGTCTGTCACCCGGTCGTGTTCTCGCTGCCTGCGGATGCCCGAATCGCGATCGTGATCTCGTTACCGGCCGCGGGGGCGACGGTGCAGTGCAGCCCGAGATCGGTGACACGGCCGTCGCGGGCGTTCCATTCGCGGGCGCCGTCGTCTTGGTGTGACCTGGCATTTTGTTGAACTTTTTTCTTGGTGCAAAATTCGCACAATCCGAACCGTCGCCTGATTCGCCCGGCGGGCGCTGTGGTCCAGAGCTCGTTTGCCGGTGTTGAGTTAACCCCTTAACCGCCTCGGGGTGCCGCTGGCCTCGGTCCGAGTCGCCGGGGCGGGCGTGATGCCAGTGAGTCGCGGTTTGCCCGTGCGGCTGGTCAACGGGCAGTCATGATCAGCGGCGATGCGCGTTGGAACGGTGCGCCCTGGACCTTGAGCTTCCTGCGGCTACCCTTGACCTGTGGGGTCCATCGCCGGAGTAGAGATCGACAGGGCACGCCTGGCCGCGATCTGCGCTCGTTACGGGATCGCGGAACTCCAGGTGTTCGGCTCGCAGGCGCGCGGCACCGCGACCGCTGACAGCGACATCGACATCCTGTACACCCTTGCGCCGGGCCGGCGTCTGGGCTGGGACATCGAGCAGCTCGCCGATGACCTCACCGGCCTGTTCGGACGGCCCGTCGATTTGGTCTCCGCCCGCGGGCTCCACCCGCTGCTCCGCTCGTCCGTCCTGGCTGAGGCACGGCCCGTCTATGCGGCGTGACGTCCTCCTTCTCAGCGAGATGATCGAAGCGGCCGACCAGGCACAGAAACTCACCGACGGAATCACCGTCAGCGCCCTGGAAGCGGACCGGCAGCGCCGCGACGCACTCCTGTGGAACTTCACCGTGCTCGGCGAAGCCGCCAGTCAGCTCTCCGAAGAGATCACCAAGAGCTATCCCGACATCGCCTGGAAGCAGCCCGTCCGGCTACGCAACCGGATCGTCCACGGCTACTGGTCCGTCGACCTCGAGATACTGCACACCGCGGCCAGAGAGCAACTACCCCAGTTCTCTGTCGACCTGCGTCGAGTCCTCGCAGCTGTACGCGAAGGCACCTGAACCCACCGAGGGCTGGAGCGTGAGTGGCCTGGTCGCCTGATGTCGGGCGCGGGCACAGGCAGTCGGTGAGGGCCACCGACGGGGTCAGCCGACCGGGGCGACCGACTCGATGTTGGCCACGGTGAAGTCCCGTTGTGCGTCCCGCAGGTGACACCACGCCTCGAGCCATCGGCCGTACAGCTGGTGCGGCTGGATCTCCCGGGCAGTCCGGTTTCCTGCCTTGTTCCGGTAGCTGATCAACACGTCGCGCTGGGCCTCGATCGCGTCGGCAAGCAGGATGATCTCGGTATCGGTCAGGCCAGGGTTCAGCTGCGCCAGCCGCGCGGACGTCTCCGAGATATCCGACCCGCCGCTGTCCGTGCCATCCGGGTCCGCGAGCAGCCGTGCGGCCAGCTTCTCCGCGTCCATCCGGGGCCGGACCCGGGACGCGGCCCGCGTCGGCGACCGGGGCGCAGCCGCGCGGTGCTCCTGCTGCTTCTCGACGATCACTGTGCCCGTCGCGTCCTCGGCGACCGGGGACAGCCCGGCCGCACGCAGCCGTGCCAGCACCTCGTGCGGCTCGTGCGAGCTGGACAGCACCGTCGGCGCCACCCGCGCCAAGGACAGCTTCGCCAATGACCGGGTATGCAGAATCTCGCTGATCAAGGCCTCTTCGGCCACGACGCACGAGCGCATTCCCCGCACCCGGATCTTCCCGTGGAGGCGAGCCACATCCTTGACCAGATATTCCAACTCCCGTATCGCGGCGGCCGCCTTGTCCCGCAGCTCGCCTGGCCCGTATAGATGCAGYGGGAAGAACCAGTCGACGTGCTCGCCGGCCACCCGCAACGACAGCCCACCGCGCGCCGCGCACAGCATGGCGCGTCGTAGCCCACCGGCGGCCGAGGCCAGGGGCAGCGGCGGGGCCAGTTCCTTGTCTCCGCGGATCTCCCGGCTGGTCGGAGCATGTTCCAACATCAACCATGCGGTCACCAGCGCGGACCACTGATGGGCCGGCGGAACTATGACCATCTCACCCGTGACGAGGTCGACTGCGATTTCCCCGGCGGCGGGCCGGCCCGCTTCTGGCTGTGGGTCTTCCTCGGTGAGGACTCGGTGTGCTTCGTGATGGACGCGACCCGTTCGAGTGCGGTCCTCGCCGACCATGTCGGCCTCGACCCGGACATCGGCCAGCTCAGCGACACCCCCGGCGGCGCGGCGCGCCGGCTCGTGCTGTCGTCGGACTTCTACACCGT
>NZ_MRUJ01000213.1:0-5456 GCF_002099325.1 Frankia sp. KB5
CCAGCCCCGACGACCTTGAGGCGTGGAAACAGCCACCCAGCTGACCAGCGAACTCCTCGCAACACCCAGCGGCGTGACCGACCGTCACGCCGCCCGCGACCATGCACCCACGGGAATTCCGACTACGTACGTCTGAATCGACGGAGGTCGAACGTGACAACGGGTTTCACGGCTTCTAGATCGTAAGGGTTGGGTGAGACTTCCGCGCCCAGCTCGGGCAGGCATCCGATCGGATCGGTGACTCGGTCGAGTTCAAGGCTCGCCTCGAACAGGGATCGTTCGGGTTCGAGACTTACCAGATGGTAGAGAGTGTCTTTGCCGGTCGTGGGTGCTACATCGATGACGGTTCCGTTGAAGACAACAACATCGATGAGGTCAAGCGTCTTCGTGGCCTCGAAGACTTCGTGCACTATCCGCAACGTCATCCAGGCAACGAGCTGCGCATATAGCTTCTTGGCTTCAGGCTCTTTCCACTTTACCGGCCTGACCTCGGGTGCGGTCTTGAATAGCTTGTATTCCCTGATTTCGGGGATCACGGATCGTTGTGGGAATTCGATCTCGATGACGATGTCGTGTTCCTGGGGCCGGTAGGCGATTTTGCGTGCTACGGGGAAGCCGTCGGGATAGGACGTGGCCGCGAGCGCTTGGCCGACGAACCACTCGACCGCTTCCGGGTCACCGTCCAGACACGCCGCCCACTGTGCCGCGATGCGGGCGTTGTGCGCCGCGGCACGGTCGAGGGCCGCAGCCACCTGCTGGTCGTGTCTGGTTCGAGCCGCAGTGAGTTGTCGTAGCCGGTCGGTCTCGACCCGCTGGAACTCGGCCGTGTCGGCTTCCCACGTGCTTCGGGCCGCGTCGAACTCCCGCTGGTATCGACCCGACCCGCCCACCAGCCGGCTGGCCCGACCAGGAGCCGGGGGCTTGTATTGCTCCCAATCCGGCGCCCTACCAGCGATCGCCAGCGATCCCGGCTGAAAGATCGACTGCTTCGGTACTACCTCCAGCGCGGCCACGGTGAAGGCAGGGAGGCCCAAGACGTTGAGTAGCAGGTTCCTGCCCAGCTCTGCGATGTGAGCGGCTGCGGCGGCGGGGCTGGTCGTGCCAGCGGCCCGCCCGGCGGGCGGTTGAACGCGACGACGGTGCGGTGGGGGTGTGGCCGCGGGAGACGTGGCCGCGGGCAAAAAAATCGCTGCGGCCACAGGGTCCTGGATCGTCTTCGAGGACGAGGCCGGGGCTTTCGGACGGGCCGTAGAAGCAGCCGGCGATCACCGCGCGGAACGGGATCCCGGCTGTGCGGGCGTCGGTGACCAGGCCGGCGGCGATCTGCCCCTTGGTCTGGAACGACGGGTCGTTGCGCCCCTCGGGTAGGCAGGGGCCGGCAGGTAGAGCCGGGTGTGCAGCGGGTGGTAGGCCCGCTCGTCGGCCCATGCCGTGGTCACCGCGACGACGCCACGCTCGATGGCCCCGCGGGAACCGAGGTACTGGCGGGAGACTCCCGCGGTGGCGTGCCCGCTCTTGCGGTCCCCGGAGTCGTCGATGACCAGGGCCCCGCCCGGCTGCGGGGCTGTGCCTGGCGCTCTGGCGAGCAGCTCAACCCGCCTACTGTTGATCTTCTGGTGGTCCCAGGAGGACTCCGAGACGAACCACTGCAGCCGCTGGGCCTGYCGGTGCTGGGCRCCRACCACCGGCTCCGCCCCGGCCAGGCAGGTCAGTGTCTTGTTCCGGTCCCGCGGCGCCAGCCAGACCAACCAGACAGTCCCGGAACCCCTGCCGCTGCGCCCGCGACGCGAACAGGTCATCGAACCGGGATGCGTACGCCTCCACGGCGCCGGTGCCGGCGGGCACGGCAGCCGCGCTGTCATCACTGCTCACCCCCATGACCGCAGGCGATCACTTCTCCTTATTCCCTGTTCCCGCTCCCATTACCGATCACAACAAACCACCGCCAGTTACTTTCGCTCCCGGCGCAGGCCTGCCGGTGACCGGATTCGGAACCCCCGCCCGGGCGCTCTGTGCACCTCCTGTCGCCGCGACGGCTTGTCAAGAACCTCACGTAGCAGCTTGGTGGGCTGCTACGGTGTGGGCGTGGCGGCGTCAGGCGCCGACGTGGATGTGGGACGCCCACTGTGACGGGGATCGCGGCGCGTAGTTGCGCTGGGCACGGGTGGCGTTGTGAACGGCCGCGGCCACGTCGCTACCGTCGGCTAGGAACCTGTAGATATTTTCCGCGAGGTCGACGGCGATCTGGTCGTTGATGGGCCACAGCGTGGCGATGACATGCCGATAGCCGGCGAGCTGGAAGGCGGAGGCGAGGTGCATCGCCTCGTCGGAAAGCTCGCCGCCCGGGCGGGCGGTTTCGCACGCGGACAGGTACGCAAGTTCGGCGTCGGTGAGCCTGAGGCGGTTGACGTCCAGAACGGTGAGGGGCTRGTCGTGTAGTAGCAGACGGCTGGTCGATGGGGCGGAGATGGCTGCCTCGCCATGGCAGGCGAAGTGCACCCAGCGTGCCTGCGGCAGGGCGGCCAGCACCGCAGCGCGGGTCGCTTTGTCCTGGACCAGCGTGCTCACCCGYTCGTGCAGAATCCGCGTGAGGATGGCGGCTTCGAGGTGTGCGCCGGGCAGGTCGCCGGCGTCGGGGGTGTGGGGCATCACCACGACCAGCGCGCGCCTGCCCTCGTCGTTCGCTGACGGAAGGCCGACAAGCGTCGCCGCGTCGGGCGCGGTGCGCCGAGCATGGCCCAAGGCGCGGATCGTTGGAGTGTACGAACAGATCACTCTATCGATCAGCGTGTCCGGCGCCGGATCGAATCGAGCCTGGTGATGGCCTGCCGCGTGTACGGGAAGGAACGACAACAGCCCTGACAGGCACCACCACATCCGCGGCCACGAGGTGCCCGTTGCCGGTGGTCCGTGGATGTCCAGGCTTTCCAACACCGGTCCGGCGAGGACGTCCCACAGCCAGCCGAGGACGTTCGAGAGCTCCGTCTCGTCGCCGCGTTCGACAGCCGTCAGGAAAGCGAGGACCTGGTCACCAACGGCTTCTTCAGTGAGGTCCGGCAGGGGTAGGAGCTGCACGCCGGCCGTGGTCAGGATCAGGGCATCGCAACGGATCTCGCTGATGTTGACGGCCACGATCGGCCCCTGGCTCGCGGCGTGCCGAAGATCGTCGATGGTTGGTGGCAG
Source organism: Frankia sp. KB5 (assembly GCF_002099325.1). Classification (NCBI taxonomy): domain Bacteria; kingdom Bacillati; phylum Actinomycetota; class Actinomycetes; order Frankiales; family Frankiaceae; genus Frankia; species Frankia sp. KB5. Next base: position 3,184 of record NZ_MRUJ01000213.1, read on the forward strand.
AAGAAAACGCTCGAAGTCCGGCAGGCTGCGGATCTCGGAGACGAGGCTTGCGAACCGCGCCGCGCGGGCATGCCGCCGGTCGGCACCGCGTCGTGCCGTGCCCGTCGCGTCGTTTCCGACGAATGGCGGGGATGCCTGCTCCGCCAGCGGTATGTCGGATCCGTCGAAGGCGGGAGGAGCGTCGAACTCATCCTGAAGCCGCCTGAACAGCGCGGCCTTCTCCGGGTCTCTTGCGGCAAGGAGGGCGAGGTCCGTACGGGCGTCGAGAATCTGGCCGAGGATGACTCCGCGTCCTTGCTCCCAGAGTTCCAGGGCGCGTTCGACCTTGCCGACCTGTAAACACGCTGCGGCGGCCTGCGATCCCAGCCGGGACAGGGTGACGAGACGATACTCCTGGTCTTCGCGGTCAAGGCTGCGCGGCGCGACCTGTCCCAGCAGGTCCACAGCGGTGCTGTAGCCGGCGACAGCCTGCTGCCAGTCGCCCGCGGTGGCCGCCAGGCTCGCCCATGCTCCCGCCGCCTTCGCTCGGATACTGGGTGCTGCCGTTGCCAGCGCGGCGGCACGTCGAAACACGGCGATACTGACATCCCGATCCGCCGGCCTCCCAGTGTGTTCGAAACGGCCCCACAAGGTAAGACCGAGGCCGGACAGGGAAGTGGCAGCATCCGGGTCATCGCCGCGAGCATCGACCGCCATCCGGTACGCCGCCACGGAACCGTCCAGGTCGGGCATGTCTTCTGTCCGGTCAAAGCGGAGATGGAGGGTCTCGCCGAGATTCGACGCCGCGGCCGCGACAAAGGCTCTGTTCTCTTTGGCCTCGGCGGCGGCGAGCGCCGCGCGGGCAGTTTCCACCGCTTCGTCCAGATCTGCGGAGGTACCAGCCAGCCGGGCGCGTCGTGACAGCGCCCTGCAGAGGTTCACCATGACGGGGACCCAAGCCGTGTGCTCCGTCGAGGTGGCAGCCGCCGCCTGCCGGCCGACGGTGACTGCCTCGTCCAGGTCGGCCGCGCGCCCGATTCGATCCGCGCGCAGACCCACCACGGCCCCAAGATTGGTCAGTATCACGGCCCGTTCCGCGTGGCTGGCCGGCGTCGCCACTACCGCCTGCCGGCAGACCTCCACAGCCTCATCCAGGTCAACCAGCAGCCCGACCCGATMAAAACGTGCCCGGAGAATGTTGCCCAGATTGGAGAGACGCCGGGCACGGTCCGGGCTGCCGGGAGGAGTCACAGCCACTGCCCGCCGGGCCGTCTCCACCGCCGTGGTGAGGTCGGAGTCCGTCCCGGTGTGCAGCGCCCGGACCAGCAGCGCAGCACYCAAGTTTCCCAAGACGACCGGAAAGTGCGGATGGCTGGGAGGCGTTACTGTGGCCGCGCGGCCAAAGATATCGATGGCGGCCGTTAGATCCGTCGAGACCCCGGCCTGCACGAAACGCGTCTGCAGCGCGACGRCCAGATTGGTGAGCATCGTCGCGTACTGAGGATGGTGGGCCGGCGTCACATCGACGGCGCGTCGACCCTGTTCCACTGCCTCGTCGAGATCGGCTCGCGCGCCCGTCCACTCGAACCGGGAACGCAGAATGTTACTCAGGTTTGACAGATAACGGCCGCTATTAGGATCTTGTGGCGGGATGACCGCGACCGCCTGCCGGATTGCCTGCAGGGATTCCTCCAGGTCCGCCGGCGACTTCCGGTGCACACATCGCGCCCATAGCGAACCACTGAGACCCGACAGCACCAGGAAGCGGGAAGGGTGGTTCTCCGGTGCCCGGGTGGCGGCCAGCCGGCCGAGGTCGACCGCCTCGTCGATGTCGGAGTCCGAACCCGTCCAGGCGAACCGCGTCTGTAACGCCGTCGCGAGATTGGAAAGGAGCCCGACGTGAAGCGGATGACTCACGGGCGTAACAGCAGACGCGCGTCGGAACAGGGCGATCGCCTCGCTGAGACCGTCGACGTCACCGGTTTTCGTCGACTGGCCGTACAGGTGTTCGGCGCGAAGTGCCAACCTTTCCCGGCTGCTCGGGTTCATGTCAGCCTCGTCAAGGGCGTCACGGATCTCGCTGGGTAGAAGGGTCGGATTCGACCGGTGGACCGATGCCAGCAGTTCCCGTGCCCGCGCCAGGTCCGGCCGGCCATCGTCACCTCCCAGCACAAGATAACGACACCAGTACAGAAGACCGGCCGCGAGCAGAACATCCGTGTCGATGGACGGATCCGGGACGGCGTTCAAGAGCAGCCAGGGCGGCGTGGCCGCCACCCTTTCGTATGAGAATT
>NZ_MRUJ01000214.1:0-21323 GCF_002099325.1 Frankia sp. KB5
GTTCCCCACCGCCGGCCATCTCGCGTCCTGGGCGGGTATCTGTCCGGGGAACAACACCTCGGGAGGGAAACGCCTGTCCGGGCGGACCCGACACGGTAACAAGTGGTTACGTACCGCGTTGACCGAGGCCGCGCACGCCGCCGCCCGGAGCAAGGACACCTACCTGGCGTCCCACCACGCCCAGGTCCGTGGCCGCCGCGGTGTCCTGAAAGCGATCGGCGCGACCCGCCACGACATTCTCATCGCCTACTGGCACATCATCGCGAACAAGACCGTCTACCAGGACCTCGGCGGAGACTGGCATGCCCGCCGACGCCGGGACCCTGAACGCCGCCGGAAGAACCTCGTCGGCGAACTGGAGAAACTCGGCTACACCGTCACCATCACACCAGCGGCATAGCCGCTACCCCAGACAGAAAGGAACACCCGCAGCACGCRCACCGAATACCGATAAGACCAGCGTTGGAAGCCCGGCTCCCAGCGCCTTCCCGCATGCCCGGAACCAGCCCCTCCGCGGTCCAGCAATTCACTCCTCAGCGCGCTGATCGCGGTGGTCGAGCACACGATGTCGCGGGCGACCGCAGGGACCTGAGGTGATCCGCCCCGGGGCGGCCGGTGYCAGTCGCCCCGGGCAAGCGAGCCGACCCGAGCTCAGACGGGCGGGGGAAGCTTGCGGAGTTCGGCATCCAGCGGGACCTTGGTATTACCCGTATTGTTGACAATCTTGAGGTCGAAATCGTTCGCCTGCTGGTTCTGGTTCCACTGACCACCGACGAGGGCGATACGAGCCACGTTCTTCGGGACGTTGGGCTGAGCTCCGAACGCCACGGGTCCGACGATGGTCTGGGCGTCGACGTCGCGGATGGCCGTGGCGACGGCTTCTCGGTTGTCGAGGGAGTCGACGTTGCTCAGCGCCTTGACGGCGACCTCGAACAGGGCGTACGAGAATCCAAGGATCTGGGTCCACCCTTGGCCGCGGGCGCTRGTGAAGTCGTTGGCCAGCTCCAGGGACGTCTTGTTCGTCAGCGAGCTGCGGAAGGGATGCGCCGGTGACCACGCCACCTCGGTGGTAAGACCGTCACCACCGGTACCGAGGCCACGCACATCCTCCTGGAAGTAGATCGCCTTGGAGATCGTCAGGGCGTTCGGCGAGTAACCGAAGGTCCTGGTCTCCTTCCGGAAGGTGGCGAAGTCCGCGGCCCGGGACACGCCGACGACGGCCTGCACCCCGTTCTTCTCGAATTCATCGATATAGGTCTTGAATGAGGGCGCCCCGCTTGCGTAGCCGGCTGACATCGGCGACGTCAGCCGGAGATTGTTGTAATTGCGGATGGTGGGAATTCCGAAGTCCGGGTTGGCGAACGCGCGGCCGTCGTCGTCGTCCGGATACATGAGCCCCACCTTGGTGATCCCGAGCTGGCTCCACATCGCGACGTAGGTCGCCACCAGGTCCTCCATGCCCCAGAAAAAGTGGTAGGTCCAGCGGAAGGGCATGTCGACGTTRCCGCCCCGGCCATTCCACCAGGCCTGCCACGGGGCGATTGTGGAGATACAGGGAACCTGKTTGATCTCGCACTGGTCCGCGACGGGAACGGCAGTGTCGGAGGTGCCACCGACCAGCACGATGTCGACCTTGTCCTTGAAGATCAGGTCGGTTGTCGCAATCCCGGCGCCATGGCGGTCCGACTCGGAGTCCCGGACGAAGATCTCGACGGGATAGGTGCGGTTCCCCACCTTCACGCCATCGGCCAAGATCGTGCGCATCGTCTGCACCACATACGAGTCGACCACGCTGTGGCTGCGGAACGCCCCCGTCCGGGACGTCACATAGCCGAGACGTACCTTGCGCGCCGCGCTGGCCGAGGAGGATGAGCCCCCACACGCGGCCAACAGCCCGGCGGCCGGTGCCGCGACCGCCGCGGTCCCGGCCCAGCGAAGCAGACCACGCCGGTTAACGGTCCGTCGGCCGCTCTCCCGGGGAACGGGGACGCCCCCGTCCGCACCGCCAGCCACATCCGTCCTGCCAGCGGCGGCACACCGTCCGCCACCCTCACCACGGTCAGACCTGAGCATGGCACCTGATCCTGCCCCATGCCATCCTGAATCCGACAACGGGGGTCGGAACTCGGCAGATCCCGGGCTACCAGAGGCGCCTTAGATCCGACATATCGGTGTTTCACTTACCGTCAGCGTGGGGATGGATCTCCTCAGTTCACCCCGCAGTATCGGTGCGGTGCGCTGCCACTCGCGGTGAGTTCCAGCGTGCCCTGCGCCTTGTCGCGGATTCCGGCCCCGGGCTTGGCGATGTGCACCCCCGAAAGATCCTTCAGTGGCCCGCTGGTGAACTTCACGTTGCCGATCACATTCCCGCCGTCGTTACCGGCCACCGGCGTGATCGTGTACTGACCGGCGGTGCCGTCCCAGCTGTAGGCACCGGCGGTCCGTTCGACCACGAGCACACCGACGACATTGTCGGACAGCTTCAGGGGATTCGTCCCGGTAACCAGCCGGCATTCCCAACTGCCATCAATCATCGCCTTGCCATTGATCGCGTCCGGGCTGGTCGTGGTGGGCGTCGGCGAGCCACTGGGGGGAGCCGGCGAAACCGACGGCGCGCTCTTGCCGCCGCCATCGCCGCGCAGGAGTGCATAGCCGCCGACCGCGAGCAACGCGAGGACCAACGCAACGGCCAAAGGACCGATCCAATCCTGACGAAGCCAGGCGAGGCGATCCTCGCCGGAGAAGTCCTCGCCCTCCGGCTCATCCCGGRCATCCCCCTGTTCCCGCAGCCCCACCGCGCGGGCATCACGTCCGTAGGCCCGCCGCCCGGGCCCGGAATGGCCGCCGACCCCGGCGCCCTCCTCATGCCGGCCAGCATGTCCACGGCTCCTGGCGCCGGTTCCGCCCGCGCGACCGGCCCGGTCCGCGGTGCCACGCCGGCGCTCGCCGGCGCTCGCCGCACCCCCCTCACCCGATCGCGTCGATCCTGATGACCGGATGGGCTGGGGAGCCGAGACCGGTTGGAGACTGTTGGTGTCGGTCACCGGATTCGGGGTGCGGCGGCGGTCGGCAGGCACACTGCGACCACTCGGTTTGCGCACCGACCGGGAGGGCTGCCAGYCGCTGTCGTCATCCGGCGCGGCGCCGGCACCTCTGGCCTTTCCCGATCCCCGCCGGGGCACCAGGGACGTCCTCTCCGAGGGAGACTCGGGTCGGCGCCCCACCGGCGACAACGGAGTTCCGACCAGGCCACGCGCACCGGTCCCGGCCGGCAACGCGGAGGCGTCTGGCCGGTACAGCGGACGAGCGGTCGTCATCGTCTCCTCGACCCGAGGTACAGCCAGGTCGCCGGGCCGGCCGCTGGCCCGCGACGCATCGGCGTCGACCTCGGCAGCCGCCCGCCGCTCCGGGGCCGCGAGCGCCCGGCCGCGGGCCGGAGCGGACGGCCCGTTCTGGCCGGACAGCCGGTCGGTCGGACCGGCCAACGAGTCCCTCGGTCCAGACACCCGATTCGCCGGCACCCGCCAGTCGCTCCCCGTCGCAGCCTCCACCGGCGATCGTCGCCGGGCCACCGGGAGCGGTCCGGAGAGCGGGTCCTGGCGGCCGGGGACCAGTCCGGCGATCCCGTTGGGCCCGTTGGGCGGGAGAGAACGGACGGCATCTCCGGTGCCGGGCAGGGGAGTCCGCCAGCCTGCAAGATCCGCTCCGCCGTCGCGGGGGTCCCGCGGACGATCCTGGCGGGAGCGCAGACGGTCCTGGCGGAAGTGTGGGGGCAGGCCCCCGGTGGCCGGGCCCTGCCGGCCGACGGTGAGGTCGGCGGAGGCGGGGAACGCGCCGTTCCCGCCGGCGGCCTTACCCACGGGAAGGCCGTTGAGGCCCCCGGCGCCGTTGACCCCGGAACCGCCATTGACCCCGGAACCGCCATTGACCCCGGAACCGCCGTTCGGGCCCCTTTTTCCCGGACCCGGGTCCCTGCCGGGACGACTCGACGCCGATCCCGGCAGATAGGCTTCCGCGCCCCCGAATCCGCGGGGCGGAGTTGATGAGGTCGCGCCCGGACCAGCGGATCCGCCGCCACCGGGACGGACCTCGCCGGCCTCCCGGTTCGGGGCGCCCGGGCCCACTGCGGGCGTGCCCACACCGGGCAGTTGAACACGGGGCAGTTGAACACGGGGCGAGCTGTGCCCGTTCCAGGGATCCGTCGAGGAGTATGCGGTTTGGGGCCCGGCATCAGACGGCGGCGCGGCGGCGGTCACGCCAAAGCTCTCGGGCACCACCGGGAAGGCCGGGCCGGTGACCCGGCTCGGGGTGCCCGACTGGCCCGGAACTCCCCTGAGGTCCGCCGGCGACGTGGGAACGGCCCGGGACGGCAGCGCGGGAACCGGTCGGGCGGAGATCGGAAACCCACCGGTGAACGGGTCCGCGGAAGCCCCACCCCCCGGTCTCGCCCCGGAGGTGGTTCCCGCCGCCCCGCCGGCCCGTGGGGAACGGCCCATGTGCACCGGTCCCGACGGCGGACCGGTTGGGACCGGGTAGGTCTCCTGACCGGGTCCGCCCACCTGCGGGTCGGACGGCGTCGTAGCCGTCCTGGACGCCGCGGACGGTGGCGGGGAGGCCGAGGGGAGGTAGGACGTCGGCCGGGACGCAGCCGGCGGCGGACCGGCGGAAACCCGAGGACCCCTGGGAACAGGAGGAGCAGGAGAAGCCACCGGAGCGGCGGATGACACCGCCGGGGTGGACGGGCCCGCGGGAGCGGGGGGGGTCACCGAGATGCCCGGCGGGCGTCCACCGGCGGGTCCCGGCGCCGGACCGTCCCAGGTGGTGGTCACGTCGAAGGGATCGGCGGGACGCGCACCGCCGCCTGCCGGCGGCATGGCTGGTCGCGGTCCCGGCGCCGGCTCACGCCGGGACCGGGGGTTCGGATCCCAGGATGTGGGCGCGGGCTCACGGGAGACAGGACGGGCTGCCTGCTCGCCCACCCGCTCCACCGCGAAGAAATCGTCGTCACGACGGGGGGCAGCCGGGCGCCCCGTGGCACCGTTGCGGTCGGTGTCATAGGTCGTCACAGAACTATCACCCGCCTCCGGGTGCGGGCGCCGGGCGTCGGCGACGTTATCCCAGCTTCAGGCATCATGGCCGCTGAACCRCTGTATTTGATCATAGGGCGGCATCTCCTGCCCCCCCTGGTCAGCACGATGCGGGCAGTCATCGTGTGGACGTGCGTYGGGTAAATGTGTGATCTGGTCACGCCGCCGGGTCCCCCGCCCAGCCGGACGAATGCACGTGGAGCAGCCTCGCTCCGGCAGGGGCGGTCTCGGGATGTGTCCCGGAGAATCGCACCGCCATGACCGCCCACCGATGCGCGAAGGACGTCCTATCACATCACCGACGAAAAAGCAATAGCACTCTCGTCCGTCGTCCCRTAGCTCATCCAGGCATCTGACAATAGTTCTATCAGCCCACTGTACACTGGTAATCGTCATCGCTTGTCACGGCAGGCGGCATAGATCTCCCGCACGATGCGCTGCGACGACTCGGACTGGACGTTGTCACTGAACCGCTGGTACTCCTCCTGGGTGTAGCCGGCTTCCAACTTCTCCAGCGTGCAGGTGCAATAGCCTTCGTTACCGTTGCTGACGTCGAGGCACGAGCTGAGATATGCCTGACGGACCTCCGGGGAGTAACGGCCCTTCTCCGCCGCGGCCGGGCCGGCCGCGGTCCCGGAGTCCGATCCACCGCCGCCGAGGGCGAGGAATCCGATGACGCCGAGCCCGAGGCAGACGAGAACGACGGCGGCGCCGATCAGCAACGGCGGACGGTCGCGCACGTGCTGGACGAACGCGGTGACCCGTGCCGGCAGCCCGCCGGCCTCGTCGCGCCGGGCCGTCGCCCCGCGCCGAGCCGTCGCCCCGCGCCGAGCCGTCGATTCACGCCGGGAGATGGGCCCGGACGGTGCCCATCCACTGTCGTGCTCGTCGAACGACCCGGCGTACGGCCCCGGCTCGTCGTCCGGATCGTCGTCCCACCGCGATGTGCCGTCCGCCGCACCGCCGGCGGACGGGGCGTACGTCGCCGCCAAGCCCCCGACACGCCGGATCTCGCCGGTCGAGTCGCCGTCGCCCCAGGTCGTCTGCGCCGCGGCCGGCCCGGCGGACGCAGCCACCGGATCGACGGGATCCGCCGCACCCGCGCGGCGGGCCGGACCGGTCAGATCGCCCCGCTCCGACGGCCCGTGCGGTGCAATGACGTCCGCGGCCGGTTCCCCCCACCGGCCGCGCTGGCCGGTGGGGCCGTAGGGTGCCAGCCCCCGCGCGTCCGGCTCTGACGGCGTGGCCACCACCCCGCCCATGGTGCGGGGTGGATCGGTGAGCGCCCCGCCCCAACTCGGCGGTGCCGGAGCCGCTTCCACGGCACCGGGTCCGGCACCGGGTCCGGCACCGGGCGACGAGCCGGCAGCACCGGGCCGCCCACCAAACGAACCGCCCTGCGCTCCTACCTCGGACCCGACCCGACCGGACCCGGGCTCCCCGGCCGGACCGGCACCGAAGGCGGGCCCACCGGGATGGTTGCCGAATCGCGCCCAGGCCGACGAACCAGCCGGCGGCGCTGCCGATGACGGCTGCCAGGTCTGGGCAGCCTCGTCCCAGACGTAGGCACCGTCGTCGCTGACCCAACGGCCGTGCTCGTCGAGGCGCATCTGTCGTCCTTCATGCCGGAGACGGACCGCTTCCAGGGTGCCATGTCGGGTAAGAGGCCGGATCGACCGGGTACCGCCGGTGGTGACACACCATGGGCACATCCGTCGAGCTCGCGCATCAGCGAGCGACACCTCACGCGACGGCTACCGCCTCGCGGGACGCCCGACGACCACGCATGACGTGCGTCGTCGGTCACGGACCGGCGGTCACCATGATCTCCGCCTTCTGGAACTCCTTCAAAGTTGCGTATCCCGTCGTCGCCATTGCCGTGCGCAGACCGCCGGCCAGGTTGAGGACACCGGTTCTGGTCRCCGTGCCCGGACCGGTCACGATCTGCGCGAGCGTCCCGGTCGGGGTCACCGGCGACCAGCGTCCCCGCGGCAGGTCGGAGTGCAGCACGTCCATCGGCCAGGCCCCGCCCTGGCCCGGGGCCTCCCGTGCGGCCGCGAGCGCCGCGTCCACCATGACCGCGTCCGCGCCGCAGGCCACCGCCTTCGCGACGTCGCCGCCAGTCCGAAGATCACCATGCACGACGACGTGGACGTAGCGGCCGCCCGACTCGTCGAGATAACGCATGCGCGCACCGGCCGCATCCGCGATCGCGGTGGCAAGCGGCACGCCGACCCCGAGCTCGTCCCGGGTGCGGTCACCGAAGCCGGACCCGACGCCCACGATGACACCGGCCGCCCCGGTGCGCATGAGGTGCAGTGCGGTGGAGAACGACGCGCACCCGCCGACCAGCACCGGGATGTCCAGCTGGCCGATGAACCGTTTGAGGTTGAGCGGCTCGCTGCGGCGGGACTGATGCTCCGCCGAGACCGCCGTACCGTGGATGACGAGCAGATCGATCCCGGCGGYCAGCACGTGCGGGCACAGGGCCTTGACCTTCTGCGGACGCAGCGCCGCGRCCACGACCACCCCCGCGTCCCGAAGCTCGGTGAGACGCTGCGCGATCAGCCCCGGCTGGACCGGCGCGGAGTACAACGCGCGCAGCCGCTCGGTCGCCGCGTCCGGGCCCTGGGCGGCCCCGATCTTGCTGAGCTCGGCGATGTGGTTCTCCGGCTCCTCGTACCGGGTCCACAGCCCCTCGATGTGCAGAACACCGAGACCACCGAGCCGGCCGAGCGCGATCACCGACGCGGGTGAGGTCACCGCGTCGGCCGGAGCGGCCACGAGCGGCAGGTCGAACCGGTAGGCGTCGATCTCCCAGGCGAGCGAGACGTCCGCCGGGTCACGGGTCCGACGGGACGGAATGATGCCGACGGCGTCGAGACCATACGCGATCCGCGCGCTCTTGCCGATGCCGATCTCGACCTCTGCCACTGCTGGCGCCTCCTGATTGGGCCGGCGGGCTCGTGCCGACCGGAAAACTGACGTATCTGCTCCACGACTGACCGAACATCCCGGTGACCATCCGATCGGGTGGCCACCGGCTCGTCCCACCCTGCCGAGGTGACCGCGCCCGAGACACGACGGCCGTCACCGGCCTGGGGACGGCCCGGCGACGGCCTGGTCGGTCGCGCGACGCGATGGCGTCAGCGCGCGGAGTTGTAGTTTGGCGCCTCGACGGTCATCTGGATGTCATGGGGGTGGCTCTCGATCAGCCCCGCCGAGGTAATACGGATCAGCTGCGCCTCGTCCTGCATCCGCCGGATGGTGGGCGAGCCGGTGTAGCCCATCGCCGCCCGCAGACCGCCGACCAGCTGATGGGCCACGGCCGCCAGCGGACCCCGGTAGGGCACCTGGCCCTCGAMGCCCTCGGGAACCAGCTTGTCATCGGAGAGCACATCGTCCTGGAAGTACCGATCCTTCGAGTACGACCGCGCGCCGCCGCGGCTACGCATGGCGCCGAGTGAGCCCATACCCCGGTAAGCCTTGTACTGCTTGCCGTTGATGAAGATCAACTCTCCCGGGCTCTCGTCGACACCGGCCAGCAGGCTGCCCAGCATGACCGTGTCGGCGCCGACGGCGATGGCCTTCGCGATGTCACCCGAGTACTGCAGGCCGCCGTCGCCGATCACCGGCACACCGTGCTCCCGGGCGATGCGCGATGCCTCGTAGATGGCCGTGACCTGGGGGACGCCGACGCCGCTCACCACCCGGGTGGTACAGATCGAGCCGGGCCCGACCCCGACCTTGATGGCGTCCGCCCCGGCCGCGATCAGCGCCGCCGCGCCGGCTCCGGTCGCCACGTTGCCACCGATCACGTCGAGCGGCCGACCGTCCACCCCGGTCGGCATGTCGGTCTTGATCCGGCGCACCACGTCGGGCACGGCTCGATGATGCCCGTGCGCGGTGTCCACGACGAGGAAGTCGACCCCGGCGGCGACGAGGACCTGGGCGCGCTTGTAGGCATCCTCCCCCACGCCGACGGCGGCGCCGACCATCAGCCGGCCGTCGGTGTCCTTGGTGGCATGCGGGTACTGCTCCCGCTTGGTGAAGTCCTTGACGGTGATCAGACCGCGCAACCGGTCACGCTCGTCCACGATCGGCAGCTTCTCGACCTTGTGGCGGCGGAGCAGGGCGAGCGCGTCCTCCGGCGAGACGCCCACCGGTGCGGTGATCAGCGGCATCGGAGTCATGACGTCCTGCACTCGACGCGAGTAGTCCCGCTCGAAGCGGATGTCCCGGTTCGTCACGATGCCGACCAGCCTGCCGTCGGATTCCGTCACCGGGACACCCGAGATCCGGTACCGCGCCATGAGGACGTTCGCGTCCTCCAGGGTGGCGCCGGGTCCGCAGGTCACCGGCGCGGTGATCATCCCGGACTCGGAACGCTTCACCATGTCGACCTGCTGCGCCTGTTCGTCGATCGAGAGGTTGCGGTGCAGCACCCCGACCCCGCCCTGGCGCGCCATCGCGATGGCCATGCGGGCCTCGGTCACCGTGTCCATGGCCGACGACACCAACGGCACGGCGAGATCGATGCTCCGCGACAGGCGGGTCGTCGTGTCCGCCTCCGCCGGTACCAGATCGGAGGCGGCCGGAAGCAGCAGCACGTCGTCGAAGGTCAGCCCGAGCATCGCCAGCTTCGGCGGTACCGCGGCGGCCTCGGCCCCCAGCAGGTCGGGACGCGCGCCGACGTGGGTGCCCACCCCGGCCGGCAACGTGAAATCGGTGGCGAGGGGACCGTTCATGGCACCTTCCATYCCGCGTTGACCGAGGCCGCGGACCCAGACCGACGCCGCGGCACGAGCCCGCCCGCCGTCCTGGAGTGACGGGCCGCGCGCAACGGCGAAAAAGTCTACCTACTACCAGAACCGGGTTACCAGAACTGGGCTACCAGAATCGGGCACCGAGCGGCGGCACGGACTCCATCGTAGAGGTCACCGGCACCTATCGGCGGTTCCAGCGTGACCGACATCGCCATGGATGACATCTTCCTATACCACAGCGCCGTCCAACGTGCCTGATCCGGACCCACGCGCCCGGCAGAACAGCGGACCGACCACGACGGACCATGTCCGGAGGGYCGCACATCGGTGCCGAGACTCCGGATCGGGACCACTAAGCAGTCCGGGCAAGCGTAGCGTGGTCGTCGTGAGCGACGAGCCTGTCGACCCCTTCGCGGGCGACCCCGAGGATCCGGCTGCCGAGCTCGCGCRCCTCGACTCCGTTGACGACCTCGACCTGCTCGAACCGCTGTCCTTGCACGAGCGGGAGGAAGTCCTCGCCGAGCTGGGGGACCTCGACGTCTTCCGCACGCTGCTCGAGCCGCGCGGCTACCGCGGCCTTGTCGTCGACTGCGAGGGCTGCGCCGAGCCCCACTTCTTCGACTGGGACCTGCTGGTCGGCAACCTGCGCAACCTTCTCAACGAGGGGCGGACGAGAGTCCACGAGCCGGCGTTCGCGCCGAACCCGTCGTGCTACGTCAGCTGGGAGTACGCTCGCGGCTTCGCCGACGGGATCTACGAGGCGTCCGCCGCCTCGGAGGCGGACTCGCGCTGAGGCGGCCCCGCGTCGCCGCCTGGCCAGACACCCGGCCGGGTAGATCCCGCGTGCCGGGGATGACCCCGGCCGGGGTGGATGCCGCGCGCCGGCAGAGCGCGGCCGGCGGTGGCCACGCTAATTCCCGCTCAGGCCGTGTGACCGGCCGACCACCGGGGTAGGCGTTCGACCGTCAACAGAAGTTCCGCCGGACCTGCGGATCCGGCGCGGTCGGTCGGCCATGACGGAACACGGCGCCGGCCGGGAGTCCCGCGGCCGACTCGGACCCTGATCCGCCTGAGATCCCTGGACATCCAGGGACTTCCCGACCGTGTAACGGCCGGGCGGAACGACCCGTGACGCAGGCTCACCCGGGTGAAATTTCAAGATCATCCAAAGGGTGGCCCAGTACTACGGTGAAGCGGCGGCGCTTGCCGCTCAGGTCGAAAGGGGGCTCAGACCGATGACCGACGTCCGACGACTTCCAGGCCCCGGCGCGGAAAAGTGGGAATGGCAGCTGCACGGGGCGTGCCGTGGTGAGAGCACGGAGCTCTTCTTCCACCCGGAGGGCGAACGGGGGCCGGCCAGAGCCGCCCGTGAGGCCGCGGCCAAGGCGGTCTGCGCCCGCTGCCCGGTCATCCGCGACTGCGGTGAGTACGCGCTGACCGCCCGGGAGCCCTATGGCGTATGGGGCGGGCTGAGCGAGTCCGAACGGGATGCGATCCTCACCGGCCGCTCCCGGCGGGGGGCCGCGAGACGCACCCCGGCCCGCCCCGGACTCGCACCGGCCTGCTGAAGGAGGGCCGCCGGGTGCCGATAGGCGGACGGGTCGGGATATCCGGTCCTGGTCTCCTGGATCACCCACGACGGGTGAGTGACCCGGCAGCGACCCAACGCGCCGACGGCCCAACGCGCCGGAGCCCGGTCGATCCTCTGGGACCGACCGGGCTCCGGACGTACCGGGGCCCGGGGGCCGGGCCGCACCCGGCGGGGCCCCACGACGCCAATCCGGTCAGAAACCCGGGCCCTGCGGGTGGCTGTGCCCGTGGCCGTGGCCGTGGCCGTCCTGGGGAGCGGGCTCCGCCGGCTTCTCGACGACCAGGCCCTCGGTGGTGATGAGCAGAGCCGCGATCGAGGCGGCGTTCGCCACCGCCGACCGGGTGACCTTGACCGGGTCGATGACGCCGGCCGCGATCAGATCGGTGTACTCGCCGGTGGCCGCGTTGTACCCACGACCCGGCTCGAGCTCCTTGACCTTGGAGACGATGACCGCGCCCTCCAGACCAGCGTTGCGCGCGATCCACGACAGCGGGGCGTCGAGCGCGCGGCGCACGATCCGCACCCCGGCGAGCTCGTCCCCGGTGCGACCGAGCCCGTCATCGAGCACGGACGCCACGTGGGTGAGCGCGGAACCGCCGCCGGCGATGATGCCCTCCTCGATGGCCGCGCGGGTAGCYGACACGGCGTCCTCGAGGCGGTGCTTCCTCTCCTTGAGCTCCACCTCGGTGGCGGCGCCGACGCGGATGACCGCGACCCCACCGGCGAGCTTGGCCAACCGCTCCTGCAGCTTCTCGCGGTCCCAGTCGGAGTCGCTGACCTCGATCTCCTGCTTGAGCTGACGCACCCGATCGGCGATCGAGGAGGCCTCRCCAACCCCGTCAACGATGGTGGTGTTGTCCTTGTCCACCACGACCCGCCGGGCCCGGCCCAGGTCGGCCAACGTCACCGCGTCGAGGGAAAGACCGACCTCCGAGGCCACCACCTGGCCGCCGGTGAGCACGGCGATATCCTGCAGCAGTGCCTTGCGGCGGTCCCCAAACCCGGGAGCCTTGACCGCGACGACCTGGAAGGTCTTGCGGATCGAGTTCACCACCAGGGTGGACAGGGCCTCGCCCTCGACCTCCTCGGCGATGATCAGTAGCGGCTTGCGCTCCTGGACGACCTGCTCCAGCACGGGCAGGATCTCGTTCAGCGCCGAGATCTTGCCCGGGTAGAGCAGGACGTAGGCGTCCTCGAGCACGGCCTCCTGGGCCTCGGCGTCCGTGACGAAGTACGGCGAGATGTAGCCCTTGTCGAACTGCATGCCCTCGGTCAGTTCAAGGTCCAGCCCGAGGGTCTGGCTCTCCTCGACCGTGATGACGCCGTCCTTGCCGATCTTGTCGATCGCCTCGGCGATCAGTTCCCCGACCTGCGGGTCCTGAGCGGAGATGGCGGCGACCTGGGCGATGGTCTCCTTCGAGTTGACCTCGATGGCCTGCTTCAGCAGTGCCGCGGAGACGGYCTCGACGGCGGCCTCGATGCCCAGCTTCAGCGTCAGTGGGGCGGCCCCCGCGGTCACCTGCTTGAGACCGAAGCGCACCATCTCCTGGGCTAGCACGGTCGCCGTCGTGGTGCCGTCGCCAGCCACGTCGTTGGTCTTGGTGGCGACTTCCTTCGCGAGCTGGGCGCCCAGGTTCTCGTAGGGGTCCTCCAGCTCGATCTCGCGCGCGATCGTCACCCCGTCATTGGTGATCGTCGCGGCGCCGTAGTGCTTGTCGATGACGACATTGCGACCACGCGGGCCGATCGTCACCTTGACCGCGTTGGCCAGGGCGTTCACCCCGTGCTCGAGCGCGCGGCGGGCGTCCTCGTTGAACGTCAGAATCTTCGGCATACCTGGTTGTCCTCCCGACACCGAATACCGGTGAAAAACAGCAGGAGCGCGCCCCGCCGGCGAGCCCGGCGGAAACCGGGCGGCCGCCAGCGGGACGCGCCCCTTGGTGCTACCGGCGAGCGACCTACTTCTCGATGATCGCGAGGACGTCGCGAGCGGAGAGCACGAGGTACTCCTCGCCCGAGTACTTGACCTCGGTGCCGCCGTACTTGCTGTAAAGCACCACGTCGCCGACCTTGACGTCGAGCGGGACGCGCTTRCCGTCCTCGAACCGACCCGGGCCGACCGCGAGAACGATGCCCTCCTGGGGCTTCTCCTTCGCCGTGTCCGGAATCACGATCCCGGACGCGGTGGTCTGCTCCGCGTCGGAGGGCTGCACGACGATGCGGTCCTCGAGCGGCTTGATAGCAACCTTGGTGGCGGTCGTCACGATCGACCTCCCCCTTCCTGCGCTGGATGAGAGAGCGACCCTGGCGGCCTGCCGTCGCGGGTGAACAGGCGCCTGTTGTCGCTGGCACTCTCACGTGCCGAGTGCCAACTTAGCACCCGCGCCGCAGACGTCAACCAAGACGGTCGGATCTGTCAAGACGGCGGGAATTCGGGTCGTCCCGAGCCGGCCTGGCCAAGGCCCGGCTCTCCTTCGCGACGGCCCGTTCCCGCCGGTCGGCGCCCGGCGCCACGAGGCCCCATGAGCACATGAGCACATGAGCACCCGGGGACATGGGGGGCACCATGAGGACATGATCTGGATGTGGGAGGCCAAGGCGGCGCCCGGCCGGGCGAGCGGCCTGCGGGACTGGGCGATCGATGCGCTCGCGGGGCGGGACGGCGAGGTCTACGTCAGCAGCCAACGGGGCGAGGATCTCGTCGTCATCATGCTACGGACGCCGCCCGATGCGGGCATGTCCGTACAGACCACCGGGGACACCCGCTGTCCGCTGCCGAAGCCACCGGCCGAGCTGGCGAACGGCGATCCGCATACCTGGCAGTTCGAGCAGGTACACCCGCCGCACTGATCGGCCGCGTCCGGCACTGCCGCGTCCGGGCCGTGTCCGGCACCCGGCCAGGGCCGGATCACCCGGAGGCCGAACCACCCATCGGAAAGGGACCGCCAAGCGGAACAGGACTACCCGTCGGACGGGGCCGACTGACCGGGGCACGTCCCGTCCGGTGCGCACGCCATCCCAATGTCCCGCGCGTCGATCTCCCGCCTGGCGGCGTCGCAGGCGGCCGCTCCGTGCGTGGGGTCCACGGCAAGCATGTGGGCAGCGACACGCCGCAACAGATCGATGAAGGTCGCCCGTTCCGCCGCAGTCAGCGGGGAGAGCACGTGCTGATCGACGAGAAGCCGATCCTCCTGGCTGGCCCGGTACAACTGGACCCCGTGCTCCGTCGCGGTGATGATCCGGGCCCGCCGGTCCGCGGGATCGGGGTGCCGCTCAACCAGGCCGGCCCGCTCCAGATCATCGACCAGGCGGACCATCACCGTCCGGTCGATGCCGAACCGACGGGCCACCTCGATCTGGTTGCRCGCCTCACCCTCGACCGCGGCACCGAGAACGTGCAGCCCACGCAGCCCGCYGGGCACCCGGCCGACGGCGGCGGYCGAAGCGGCCGCATAGCCGTACCGCACCTGCCCCAATAGCCAGCCGAGGTCCTTCCCCGGGCCGTCGGGGAGGCTCTCCAGCCCCGGGGGAAGCCCGGCGGCCACCGCCGCGTCGCTCACCCTCACAAGGTACAGGCCCACAGAGGAATAATCTACCGCGATATAAGTTCTTAAGTAGACAATCTACTGTTAAGATGTTCCATGAATCCGATCTTCCCGTCAAAGAAGATCGATCATATTGATGATCGAATAATGATGGAGGGTTCCCCCGATGCCGCACCTGCTGCACGTCGACTCGAGCCTCGCCACCGAGAGCTCGACGTCCCGATCGATCGCCACCATCTTCGCCGAGGCCTGGCGCGAGGCGCACCCAGACGGGATCATCACCTATCGTGATCTGTCTGTCACCCCTCCTCCGCACCTGGACTGGGCGACCGTGTCGGCGAGGTTCACCCCGCCCGAGCAGCTCTCGGCGGAGCAAGCCGAGGCGGTCAAGAAAGGAGAGGAGCTGATCGCCGAGGTGGAGGCGGCAGACGAGTACCTGCTGTCGGTACCGATGTACAACTACGCGGTGCCGTCGACGTTCAAGGCGTGGATCGACCAGATCATCGTCATGGGACRCACGGTGCGGCAGGCTCCGGACGACAGCGCCCTCACCGGCAAGAAGGTGACGGTGGTCACCGCCCAGGGCGGGTCCTACGGGCCAGGCACACCCAAGGAGGGCTGGGATCACCAGCAGCCCTACGTGGCACACATCCTGGCGGCACTCGGCGCCACGGACATCGAGTTCATCCGCGTCGAGATGACGCTCGCCCCGGTGAATCCGGCGCTGGCCGAGTTCATCGACCTGTTCCAGCGCTCCAAGGCGGAGGCGGCGGCCGCGGCTCGGCTACGCGCCTCCGTCTGAGCCGTCCGCCCCACCCGTCGCGCGCCCGGCCGTAGACAGGCCGGGACGCCGGCGGGATACGAGGAGAGGACGGCTGGCCGGGCTGTACCGCCTGGTGACGGTGGGGTCAGACGGGTGTCAGGGCTCGACCCGAGAGGTGATGAGCAACGTCGCCTCGACGCGGTCGAGCAGCTCCGCGTAACCAACGGTGTCGATCTTCCGGACCCGCATCACGTAGGCATCTCCACCGGAAGGCTGGTAGTAACCGCGGCGCAGCCCAATGTCGACAAAGCCAAGCCGGCTGTAGAGAGCACGGGCCGCCTGGTTGTCGGTGCGGACCTCCAGCCCACAGTTGCGGGCACCGGCCCGCCGGGCGTCGCGCAGCAAGGCGATCATCAGACRGGCGCCCACCCCCCGCCCGCGCATCCGGGGCACGACGCCGATCGTCTGGATGTAGGCGCCGTCCTCGGCGAGCGCCAGCCCCGCATAACCGACGATCGCGGACGTGTCGTGCGTCGGGACGCCCTGTGGACGCCACAGCGCCGTCAGGTACCGCCGCTGCTCGCCCTGCGCGAGTTCGGACCAGAACAGCTCGGCCGTCCACGGATCGATGTCGAATACCGTCTGCTCCAGCTCGGCGACCATCGCCACGTGCCACCAGCGCATCGGAGCCAGGAGCAGATCCGGCCCATCCGGACCGGCGGGGTGTGGTCGCGGCTGCGTCAAACCGTGACCGGCTTCGGTGTGTGCGGTTCGGCCGCGTCCGGCCGCCGCAGGTAGAGCGGGACGAGGGGCTGGGGAGCACGCCCGGCCAGCACGTCGGCCCCGGCGAGACCGACGAGCAGCTCTGGCCGGGGATAGCCGTCGTCCGGCYGACCTGCGCCGGGCGCGGGCACCTCCCCGGCGGTGGCACCGGCCGTGGTACCGGCGAGTTCGGCGAAGATCTCCGGGTAGAGCACCGTTCCCGGGCCGACGACGCGGTCGACACCGAGGCCGCGCAGGAACCGGACGACGTCGGCCGGACGGCCAACGGCCGGATCGCCGACCCGCACCCCGTCGCGGTAACAGGCCCAGAAGACCTCGCGCCGACGGGCATCCGTCACGACGGCGACGGAGCCGCCGGTGGCGGCACCGATGGCATCCAGCGAGCACACCCCGTGCACCGGCACGCCTAGTGCGTCGGCGAAGGCGGCGGCGGTCACCATCCCGACCCGCAAACTGGTGAACGGCCCGGGACCGGCGCCCACGACCACGGCGTCGAGATCGGTAGGGCGGGCACCCCCCTCGGCGAGCACCGCGCGCATCGACGGCGCCAGCAGCTCCCCGTGGCGGCGGGCGTCGACGGTGACCATGACCGCTCGCGGCCACACGTGCACCCCGGGCGCGGCGCGCTCACCACCCGTCCCACTCACCGGCCGCGCGGGGTCGGACGACGTCAGCTCGGCGAGCGCAACCGAGCACGCTGCCGTGGATGTGTCAAGAGCCATCACCAGCACTCGTCCAGACTACGGATCGCCTCGCCGACCACGGCGGGCACCCACCCCACCACCACGATGCCACCGATGTCACGCCGCGCGCGGCGGGTCGATGCGGGGAGTCTCAACTCACCGGCGCACGTGCGCGCAGCCGTTCGATCCAGCTGGCCCCGGACGGGACGAGGCGGACTATCCGAGTCTCCCCGACCTCGTCGGCACGTGGCCGGGAGATCACGATCTCCAGATGATCCTGCGTGAGACGTTCCGCGAGACCGGCACCCCACTCGACCACGGTGACCGAGGTGTCGAMGTCGGCGTCGAGGTCGAGATCGTCGACCTCGACGACCCCACCGAGCCGGTAGGCGTCCACGTGCACGAGGGGAATCCGCCCGTCCGGGTAGATCCGGGCAAGCACGAACGTCGGCGAGGTGACCGTTTCCCGCACGCCCAGCCCGGCCGCGATCCCCTGGGCCAGAACCGTCTTGCCCGCGCCGAGCGGGCCGGAGAGCACGAGCAGGTCCCCGGGCCGCAGCAGGGTAGCCAACCAGGCCCCGAACTCCCGCATGCGCTCCGCCGTGGACACCTCGACCGTGTTCATGCGCCTTCCGTCGTCGCCTCGCTCCGGGGCCCGCGTGGGGAGACGGAGAATGTCTCGGACCGCGCCGACCGACCGGTCCGTCCCGACCCCGACCGACCGGTCCGTCCCGACCGACCTGTCTGTGCCGGCGCCGACCGACCTGTCTGTGCCGGCGCCGACCGGCCTGTCTGTGCCGACCCCGACCGCGGGCGCGGCATGGCGCGTGGCGCCGTCGCCTGCCGCGCAATCTCCCGGATTGCGGCGTTCACCACGTCCGGGCGTTCCAGCATGATGGCGTGCCCGGCGCCCTCCTCGACGATGAGCTCCGCCCGGGGCAACGCCTCCGCCAGGGTACGGCTGTGGGCGAGCGGGGTCATCAGGTCAACGTCCCCGACGATGAGCACGGTCGGGATCTCCGCCAGTCGCTCGGCCGCCGCGAGCCGATCGTGGTCGAGCAGGGTGGGCAGGAACGCCGCGATGACCGGGATCGGGGTGTCCGCGACCATGGTCTCCAGGAAGGAGACCACCGACGGCGGCAGTTCGGTCGATCCGAACCCGATGCGCCGCGTCAGCTCCCACGACAGGTCGCTGCCCCGCCGCCGGGCACGTTCGAGCAGGCTCGGCGCGTGCCGCATACCAACCGCGAAACCCGGCAGAACGCGGCGGACCACCCCGGTCACCGACGCCGGCAGCCCGAAGGTCAGCCGGGCCAGCTCACCGGCGCTGGTGGCGAGCAGGGCCACCCCGACGATGCGGTCATCGAACAGTTCCGGGTGGGTGTCGGCCAGGCCCAGCACCGTCATGCCGCCCATCGAATGGCCCACCAGGATAATCGGCCCCCGGGGGACCCGCTCGGTGATCACCCGGAAGAGGTCGTCGGCGAGTGCGTCGATAGTGCAGTTCTTGACCTCGGACGGCCCGGAACGCCCATGCGCCCGCTGATCGTAGAAGACCATCCGGCCGAGGTCTGTCAGCGCCCGCTGCTGCAGGATCCAGGAATCGGCCGTGACGCAGAACCCGTGGACGAACACCAGCGTCACCGGGGCGTCCGACGGGCCGGTCTCCTCGATATACAGCGGAACACCGTCCCCCGCGATCACGGTGGTGACCCAGCCCCCGATCGGCCCCATCCGCGCGTCGGACGCGAGATCGGCCGTCTCACGCCGACGGCGGATCATCCGCCGCTCGGCGACCAGGCCCGCCGCGACGGCGGCGGCACCAACCACCCCGAGCGATCCCGTGGCCCGAGCCGTGCGGGAACCCGCGATCGCACCCACGGTCTTCGCCATCGGCGCCACCTCTCCTCGGTGCCTCTTCTGCACCGATGATGCACCCGGCCACGCCGGCCGACGGGCCCCCCGGCCGGGACGTGGGGGGCGTCGGCCGGGACCTGGGGACGTCGGATGCGCGGCCGGGGAAGATCACCGGTCCTGTGCGCGGATCCCGTGCTCAGGCGAAGCCCGGCATCGGGAAGGCTGCGGTCAGCTCGGTGACCTGCTCCCGGACCCGGGTGATGGTCGCGGTGTCGCCGACCACGGCGGCCTTGACGACATCGTCGATCCAGCCGGCGAGCACCGGCATGTGACCGACCCCCAGACCGCGGGTGGTGATGGCGGCGGTTCCCAGCCGGATACCGGACGGGTCGAAGGGCCTGCGCTGGTCGAAGGGCACCGCGTTGTAGTTCAGCTCGATCCCGGCCTGGTCGAGCGCCCGGGCCGCGGGCTTGCCACCGATGTCCCTGCTGGTCAGGTCGATCAGGATCAGATGGTTGTCGGTACCGCCGGTGACCAGGTCGAAGCCCCGCTCCACCAGGGCCTCGGCCAGCGCGCGGGCGTTCGCCACGACCGCGTGCGCGTAGTCGCGGAACGCGGGTGCCGCCGCCTCGCGCAGTGCGACGGCGATCGCCGCGGTGGTGTGGTTGTGCGGCCCGCCCTGCAGGCCCGGGAACACCGCCTTGTCGATCGCGGTGGCGTGCTCGGCGTCGGAGAGGAGCATCGCCCCACGCGGGCCGCGCAACGTCTTGTGCGTGGTGGTGGAGATCACCGGGGCGTGCCCCACCGGCGAGGGGTGTGCCCCACCCGCGATCAGCCCGGCGATGTGCGCGATGTCCGCGACGAGCACCGCCCCGACCTCCCGCGCGATCGCGGCGAACCCCGGGAAGTCGATCGTCCGAGGGATCGCCGTACCGCCGCAGAAAATAATCCTGGGACGCTCGGCCAGAGCGAGGTCGCGCACCTCGTCCAGGTCGATGCGGCCGGTGTCGGCGCGCACGCCGTACCGGACACTGCGGAACCACGTGCCGGTCGCGGAGACGCTCCAGCCGTGGGTCAGATGGCCGCCCATCGGCAGCGACAGGCCCATCACGGTGTCCCCCGGCTCGGCGAAGGCCAGATAGACGGCGAGGTTCGCCGGGGAACCCGAGTACGGCTGGACGTTGGCGTRCTCGACCCCGAACAGCGCCTTGGCACGGTCGACCGCAAGCGTCTCGATCGGATCGATGACCTGCTGGCCCTCGTAGTAACGCCGACCGACGTAGCCCTCGGAGTACTTGTTGGTCAGCACGGAGCCGGACGCCTCCAGCACCGCGGTAGAGACGTAGTTCTCCGACGCGATCAGCCTGATCGACGAGAACTGGYGCGTGGCTTCGGCCTCGACGAGACCGGCGAGTTCGGGATCGGCGACGGCGAGGTGGGGAATCGGTGGTTGATGCACCTTGACCTCCGGCAGGTCTGATCCGGCCGGGGGTGCCCAGGCGCGCGGCACCGTTCCGCTCGATCGCTCCCCGGTGGTCAGTTCCACCTCGATGCGCCAGTCACGACTCCGGGCCGAGTCTAGGGGATGAGCCCCGCCCCACAGCACCGGATCCACGCCGGTGCGACGCGTCGCGACGGCACCGGGCGTCGCGAAGACGACAAATGTCGTGAAGACGACAAGCCGGGCGCAGGCCACAGCACCGACGTCCACCGGACCGGGTGGGAGCGGGCCGACTACCGTGGAAGTGCCGCCCCGGCTGGATCGGCTGGATCGGCTGGATCGAGAAGCCGGGAGCGGACGGATCCAGTGGGATCAGATCGATCAGCGAGTGTGGACCGGAGGCGGAGATCGTGCGGCTGAGGTGGCACAGGAGCAAGGACATCCCGGCGAGCGCAGGCCGTCGTCTGACGGGCCCGGAGCGCGCCGCCGCACTAGGGGTGCCGGACGACACCGAGCCGGCCGAGGGCCCCGGCGCCGCGGCTCCGGCTCCGGTGCCGGCCGGGCCGGTGATGCTGACACTGACCACCCGCTCCCGCCTCGAGGAGGCCGAGCGCGAGGCCGCCGTCTCCCGTCCCGTGCGTCGGCGGATGGAGCGCGGCTCGCTCGGCGGCCACGTGTCGCCCACCGGCGGTCACGGTTCCGGCGGTGCCTGCGGCCCCGGCGGCTGCGGCTGAGCCCGCATCCCGCATCCCGCATCTTCGACTCGTCCGGCGCCGCCCGGCGGGCCGTCAGACGTAGCGGCGGGGG
>NZ_MRUJ01000215.1:0-2965 GCF_002099325.1 Frankia sp. KB5
CAGCCGGTTCCCGGCCACGGCGTCGACTACAGCGCCCGCGTGGACGGCCGCGGTGGCTACGTCCCAATCGGGGAAAACTCTAGCTGGAAGCGTTTACTTGGGGACCCGGCTGCCCTTGTTCTCGTCGCCGTCCTTGCCGCTTGCCGAGCAGTTGCCCTCGTGAGAAACCCAGGTCGCTC
Organism: Frankia sp. KB5; assembly: GCF_002099325.1. Classification (NCBI taxonomy): domain Bacteria; kingdom Bacillati; phylum Actinomycetota; class Actinomycetes; order Frankiales; family Frankiaceae; genus Frankia; species Frankia sp. KB5. The sequence continues at coordinate 180 of NZ_MRUJ01000215.1, forward strand.
TGAATGGCCGGCGTCGCCACGGTCACGACGCTGCCGTCCTGAACGATCATCAGCTGGAAGATGCGGCGGCGGTGGAAGGCGTGGCTCTCGTGGCTACTGAGCCCGCTGGCGGGCCCGCCGGACCGGCTGAGGGCTCTTCGCTGGTCCGGCCAGATGCCCCTCGATCAAGCGGTTCATCGCCCGCAGGAAGACCTCCCGCTCCTTGGTGGGAAGCGCCGCCAACGCCTCCTCATGGACCCGATCGACGATCTCCTGGCTCCGCGCGGCGATCCGCGCGCCCGCCTCGGTGACCGCGATGATCCGAGCCCGCCGGTCCCTGGCGGAGGGCCGACGTTCGGCGAGGCCGGCCTTCTCCAAGGCGTCCACGGTGACCACCATCGTTGTCTTGTCCATGTCGCCGATCTCGGCGAGCTGGATCTGGGTGCGCTCCTCCTCCAGGGCATGCACCAGCACGCAGTGCATGCGTGCGGTGAGACCGATCTCGGCGAGCGCGGCCGCCATCCGGGTCYGCAGGGCATGACTGGCGTGGTCCAGCAGGAACGACAAGTCTGGTCCGGCGCGGGAGGGTGCCATGGCGGTCATGCCCGCAGCCTAACGACTAGGTCCGTCGCGGATTATCCGTAAGCTTGCTGTCGAGTGGTTGGGGTGACCCAGCCGGCCCGGCTGACCGCGTAGACGGCATGGGCCTCGTCGTGGAGGAACTCGCTGCGGACGTATGCCATGCCGAGGCGTTCGGCGACCCGGACAGACGCGGCGTTGGCCGGGACGATGACCGAGACGACCTCGGTGAGGTCGGGGCGCTGGGCGAACACCCAGGTCAGTGCCGCGGTGGCGGCCTCGGTGGCATAGCCGCGCCCCCAGCGGTCCCGGCGCAGGAACCAGACGGCCTCGATGCCCGGCCAGCCGGGTTCGGTCCACAGCCCCGCCTGGCCRACGAGCTGCCCGCTCGCCTTCTCGACAACCGACCACGGACCTACGCCGGTCAGCACCCAGCAGCCCATGCAGCCGGCCAGGGCATGCCAGACGCCGTCCGGGTCGGTCGGCCGGTGGAAGTAGCGGGTGAACTCGGGATCGGACCAGATCTCGGTGTAGCCGGCGACGTCGTCGTTGTGGATGGGCCGCAGGACGAGCCGGTCCGTCGTGAGAAGGGGAATGATCGTGGTCAGACTCATCGTGTCCGGTAGTTTGCCGGAAGCGTGCGGCACGCCGCGAGAAAGGCGGCGACCGTGGGTTGTGAGGCGGACCGTGGGACCCGCGCGCGAGCCACCGGCTGGATAGCCACGGGTCGTGGCTCTGTTCTGTCTGCTGCACGGAGCCTGGCACGACGCCACGTGCTGGGAGCCCCTCGGAGCGCAACTGCGGGCGCGGGGACATCGGGTGGTGGCACCGGATCTGCCGTTGCACAACCCGGCCACGACGTACGAGGAACGCATCCGCCCGGCGCTCGCCGCCCTCGATGTGGCCATCGTGGCCGCCGGACCCGGGGCGCTCGCGGTACGCCTCTGCCCGCGGCCTGTGCCCCGCGGCCCAGTTCGCCCGGGACGGGTCAGACCATCGCCGGTCGTGTGGACGGCGGCGCCAGGGGCATTCCCCCAGCACAGGCCGGTCGTCGGCCAGGTCCGGGACGAACGGCCCTCGTTCCATCGCCCCTCGGAACGAAGGTCGAGGAGCGGCAGGCCGCCAATGATATCGAACCGCCGAGGGTATCGAGATCGAAGGAGATCACGATGATGATCTGGGATGGGCACACCTGGGGCTGGGGCGGCTGGCTGCTGATGTCGTTCAGCATGGTCGTCTTCTGGGGGCTGGTGATCGGGGTACTGGTTGCTCTCCTGCGCGCGGGCCGCGGCGGCGGGCCGGGTACGTCGGCCGAACCGCCCGGAGTGGAACGGCCCGGTACCGAACGGCCCGGTACCGAACGGCCCGGTACCGAACGGCCCGGCGAGCGGTCGGCCGAGCGGATCCTCGCCGAGCGTTACGCCCGCGGTGAGATCGATGAGGCGGAGTACCACCGCCGCCTGGACGTGTTGCGTGAACGGCCCGGCCCGACGGATCTCACCAGGGCTGGCTGACCGTCGGCTGACCGGCGAGATCGGAGAGGGACCGACGGGATCGGGGGAGGGAAGGCGTCGATGAGCCTGAGCAGGYGGCTGGCGTTGGTGTTCCGGGCCAAGGCCAGCAGGATGTTGGACCGCGCCGAGGATCCGCGTGAGGTTCTCGACTATTCCTACGCTCGGCAGCTCGAGCTGCTGGCGCAGGTCCGCCGCGGGGTCGCGGACGTCGCTACCAGCCGGAAGCGGCTGGAGCTCCAGGTCGAACAGCTACGGGCGGCCGCCGAGCGGCTGTCCGGACAGGCCCGCCAAGCGGTCGCCGCGGGCCGCGACGACCTGGCCAGGGAGGCCCTCGGTCGCCGGGCCGGGGTGGCCGCGCAGTTGGAGGATCTGCGGGAGCAGCATGCGTCGCTGCGAGCGGAGGAGGACCGGTTGACGCTGGCGGCGCGGCGGCTGGCGGCCCAGCTCGAGGCGTTCCGGACCAGGAAGGAGACCGTGAAGGCGACGTACACCGCGGCGGAGGCGCAGACGAAGATCGGCGAGGCGCTGGCGGGGGTCTCCGAGGAGATGGGCGACGTCGGCCTGGCAATCCAGCGGGCCGAGGACAGGACCGAGCAGATGCAGGCCAGGGCCGGCGCGATCGACGAACTACTCGCCTCCGGCGCCTTGGAGACGGCGGCCGGTGGCCCGCGCGGCGACATCCAGGCCGAGCTGGACCGGCTGTCCGCGACCGCC
>NZ_MRUJ01000216.1:0-15586 GCF_002099325.1 Frankia sp. KB5
GATCGCCGTCGGAGTGTCACCGGTCCTGGTCGTCGCGATCGCCGGCGGGCTGCTCGCCGCCCAGTACTGGTTCTCGGACCGCATCGCGCTGTACGSGACCGGTGGGCGCATCGTCAGCCCGGCGCAGGAGCCGCGGCTGCACGGCGTCGTGGATCGGCTCTGCGCGCTGTCCGACCTACCGAAGCCCGTGGTGGCGGTCGCGGACACCGACCTGCCGAACGCGTTCGCCACCGGCCGGACCCCGAAACGCGCCGTCGTCTGCGTGACGACCGGGCTGCTGCGCAGGCTGGAGGTCGACGAGCTGGAGGGGGTGCTGTCCCACGAGCTGTCCCACGTCGCGCACCGGGACGTGGCCGTCATGACCGTCGCGTCGTTTCTCGGGGTGCTCGCCGGTCTGGTCACCCGATTCGGTCTCTACTCCGGGATGGCCGGCGGCTTCGGCCGGTCCGACGGCGGTGACGGCGGTGACGGCGGTGACGATGACGAGGACAGCGGCGCCCTCGTCGTGCTCGTCGTTGTGGTCGTCTCCGCCGCCGTCTACGCGCTGTCGTTCCTGCTGACCAGGGCGCTGTCGCGGTACCGGGAGCTCGCCGCCGACCGGTCCGGGGCGATCCTCACCGGCCAGCCGGCCGCGCTCGCCGCCGCGCTCACCAAGGTCACCGGCGAGATCTCCCGGATCCCGACCCGCGACCTGCGGGCCGCCGAACCGTTCAACGCCTTCTTCTTCGCTCCCGCGCTGGCGAACGGCGTCAGCCTGTCCTCGTTGTTCTCGACCCATCCGCCGCTGGATGCCCGCCTGGCCCAGCTTGCCCGGCTGGCCGCCCAGTTCGGTGAGCCCGCCCAGTTCGGTGAGCCCGGGTAGTTCGGTGAGCCCGGGTAGTTCGGTGACCCGGGTAGTTCGGTGACCCGGGTAGAAAGCAGGCCGGATCATGCGGATCCTCGACGTGCTTCTCGGCCGGACCCGGCCCGTCCCGCCGGACCTCGACCGGCTGTTCACGCTCCCAGCCGCCGCCGTCATCCTGCAGGCCGCCAGCTCATGGCGACCGACCGGGGTCGGAGCGGTCTGTGTCAAACCCGCGTCAGGCGGCGCGTTCACCGGGGTAGCGCAGGAGATCGACCGGCTGCTGAGCATGGACGGCGGCCGGTACGAGCGGCGCACGGACAGCTTCGGGTACAGCTGGCTGCTGCGACGGACCGGCGAGCAGGACCTCGCTGGCCTGGTCACCGACCTGCACGCGGCGAATGCCACGGTGCGCGACGCCGGCTTCGGCCCGGCACTGCTGTGCACCGTCGTCGGGTTCACCGACGGCAGCAGGCCGATGGGGCTGATCTACCTCTACAAACGCGGCACCTGGTACCCGTTCGTGCCGGCCGGTGACCAGCGTCGGGACAATCCGGCCGAGCTGGAGGTACGGGAGATGCTGGCGGGTGAGCTCCCGATCGAACCGGACCTGTCCCGTTGGTTTCCCCTGTGGGGAGCGCCCGGCATCGACGCGCCGGGTCGCGACCCCGACACGCACGGGTGACCTCGTCGGCTTTTCGTCCGGTCAGGATCGGTGCGCATAGGCTGCCTGCGCGTGTTCAAAGCGGTGCTCGGTGGTGTGGGCGGTGTCGGCGGCGGCGGCGGCCGTGGCCAGGACGAGCGCGGCGAGGGCAACGGCCAGGGCGGGGCGTGGTTTGGGAGGCGGGTCCAGCAGCGCCCGCGCCCGGTGGGTGAGGTCGGTGTGCACGGCGCCGAGTGCCGAGGTCGGAGTGGTCGGCATGCCGGTGCGGGCGAGGCCGGCGCGGGCCAAGGCCCGGGCGACCACAGCGCGATCTTCGGTGACAGCGGCGGCGTCTTCGTCGGCCCAGCGTTCGACGGCGAGGCGCACGGCGGCGGCGGGTGTCCGCAGCAGCGGGTTGGCGGCGGCGGCGAGGTCGGCGAGCTGGGTGTAGGCGTGGTGGCGGTGATGCAGGTGGGAGCGTTCATGGGCGAGTAGCACGCGGCGTTCGTCGGCGGGCAGCGCGCGCAGCATGGCGGTGGACACCACGATCCGGCCGGTCAGTCCGGGCAGCGTGTAGGCGTCGGGGTGGTCGTCCTCGACGATGACGAGGCCGGTAGGCGACGGTCCGAGCCGCCGGCAGGTGAGTTCCGCGGCGGCGAGGTCCTGGCCGAGGGCGGCGGCGCGCCGGGCGGCGGCGGCGAGCAGCCCGACGACGACGGCGGCCGGCACCAGCCCGGCCGCGGCGGGTAGCGGGTCGTGGCCGCGGATCATGGTGGCCGACCAGTGCCCGACCGCGGTGAGCAGGGGCAGCTGGGCGAGCAGGGTGAAGGCGGCGACGGCCAGGACGAATCCGGTGGCCAACGCGGTGACCAGACAGGCCAGGGTCAGCAGCCGGGTGGCGGCGGCGGGCGGCAACCGCCGGCCGAGCCAGCCGCCGCTGACGGCCAGCAGCAGGTTCGTGGCCAACGGGATCAGCGCGACGGCCGTCATAGCCCCTGCCCGCCGTCCGTCTCTGACCGCGGGTGGTGGCTGGCGAGGATGTCGGCGAGGAGTTGTTCGTCTTCGGGACGCAGATCCGCGACGAAGCGGGCCAGGGCTTCAGCCCGGTTGGCGCCAGCGCCGAGCAGGCGGGTCATCTGGCGGGCGGTGAGTGCGGCGTCGAGGGTTTCCGGTTCGGCGGCCAGCGTGTAGGCGTAGGAGCGGCCGGCGGGCTGCCGGGTGAGTGCGCCCTTGTCGTGCAGCCGGGCCAGCGTGGTCATCACGGTGGTGTAGGCCAGCGGCTCGCCGAGTTCGGCGAGCGTCTCGGTCGGGGTGAGCGGCCGGCCGGCCGCCGCGATCGCGGCGAGCACCTCTCGTTCGAGCGCTCCCGGCTCCCGCCGCTTCGCCATCCGTTGCCCTCCTTGCGGCTGTCGCTCGCGGCTGTCGCTCGCGGCTGTCGCTTGCGACCACTCACTACTATCGCGTTGATAGTACGAACGGTCGAGTGGTACAGGCCTGCCCTGGCCCGCTGCCGACCATCCGCGTAGCGGGCCTCTCGGTGGCACTGGATCGGTCTCCACCCGGCCCGGCCCTTGCCGCCTGCCGCGCACCCGCGCGTCTACTATTCATCGAGTAGTAGATATCTTGAGGGAGGGACGTATGGCGGCTGGCGTACCGGCGGTGGAGGCCACCGGCCTGGTGAAACGCTTCGGCGGTCTCACTGCGGTGGATCATGTTGATCTGCGGGTGGACGTCGGGGAGGTCTACGGCATCCTCGGCCCGAACGGTGCCGGGAAGACGACGTTCCTGCGGATGCTGTTCGGGTTGATCCGCCCGGACGCCGGGGTGTTGCGGCTGTTCGGTCGCAGTTGGGCCCAGGCCGGCCCGGCGACATTGGACGGGGTCGCGGGGTTCATCGAGAGCCCCCGTTTCTATCCATATCTGTCCGGCCGGAGGAACCTGGAGCTGCTGGCCGGACTCGACGGCGGTGACGCCGACAGCCGGATCGACAGGGTCCTCGACCTGGTGGATCTTGCCGACCGGGCCGGGGACAAGGTCGGCGGCTACTCGTTCGGGATGCGTCAACGGCTCGGGGTGGCCGCCTCGCTGCTACGCGACCCGCGGCTGCTGGTGCTGGACGAGCCGGCCAACGGCCTGGACCCGGCCGGTATCCGCGACATGCGGGCCCTGGTCAAACGGCTCGCCGCGGGTGGGCTGACCGTGCTGCTCAGCAGCCACAACATGAACGAGGTCGAGGAGATCTGCGACAACGTCACGATCATGCGCACCGGCCGGGTGGTCTACCACGGCTCGATCGGCCAGCTGCGGGCCCAGGCGCCGGACCCGTCCCACCGGCTGGCGACCAGCGACGACGACCGGGCGCTGGAGCTGGCCGCCGACCATCCCGGCGTAGCCGTGTCGACTCACCCGGACGGCGGGCTGGCGCTGACCGCCCAGCCCGCGGCCGCGGACGCCTACATCATCGCTCTCGGCCGGGACGGTGTGGCCGTACGGACCCTCGGACTGGAGATCGCGCCACTGGAGTCGCTGTTCTTCATGTTCACCGAACCCGACCGGACCGCCGCCGACCTGCCAACCCAGCAGCACGCCCGCCTCGGAGCGACCCGGTGACCACGACAAGCACAGCCTCCGCGACGACCACCACGCCCCCGGCGACGGTCGGGGCACGTCCGGCCGGCCGCGGCCGGGTGACGAGCGCCTACCGGTGGGAGGTCACCAAGCTTGCCGCCCAGGCCCGCACCCGCGCGACGCTCGCCGTCTGCCTGCTCGCCCCGTGCGTGTTCGTCGTGCTGCTCGACCGCCAGGACCGTGTCCCGAAGGACACCCTGTACGGCCGGTGGGTGCACGCCAGCGGCTTCGCGACCCCGCTGCTCATCCTCGGCTTCGCCGCCCAATGGGTGTTCCCGCTGCTGACCAGCCTGGTGGCCGGGGACATCTTCGCCAGCGAGGACCAGCACGGCACCTGGAAGACGATCCTGACCCGCTCGCACAGCCGCACCCAGATCTTCTGGGCCAAGACGTTGGCCGCGGCGACGTTCGCGGTCCTTGTCCTCGCCGTTCTGGCGGCCAGCTGCCTGGCCGCCGGCGTCCTGCTCGTCGGTCACCAGCCGCTGGAAAGCCTCTCGGGCACCCTGCTGCCGCCCGGCCGGACCGCCGGGCTGGTGCTGGCCGCGTGGGCGACCGCGCTGCTGCCGCTACTCGGCTTCACCGCCCTCGGGATCATGCTGTCGGTACTCACCCGCAGCAGCCCCGCCGGGATCGTCGGCCCGATCATCCTCGGGCTGCTCATGCAGCTCTACTCGTTCCTCAACGGCGCCGACGCGATCCGCCACCTGCTGCTGGTCACCCCGTTCGACGCCTGGCACGGCCTGCTGGCGGCGCACCCGTACTACGGGCCCCTGGGTCAGGGTGCGCTGGTCAGCGTCGGCTACATCGCGATCTGCCTGGCGGTCGCCTACACGGCGCTGCGTCGGCGCGACATCACCGGAGGCTGACCCCGATGCGACGACCTGCCCTCGTCCGACCTGCCCTCGTCCGACTGACCCGGGCGACGTCCGCCGTCAGCGCCGCGACCGCCCTGGCCGTCGCCCTGGCCGTCGCCCTGGCCGTCGCGCTGGCCGTCGCCCTGGCCGGTTGTGCCACCGACGTCACCCGGCCCCGCGTCGAAAACTCCCTCGGTCCCGTCTTCGCCAACCTCTACACCCACCAGCAGGCCCTGCTCGGTCACCCCGGCCTTACCCCGGCCGCCGTCGCCGCCAAGGCCAGTTGCGACAAAGGCGGCCCCCAGGTACCGGACCGGGGCGCCGGCAGCGACTGGATCTGCCAGCTCCGCTGGACCGACAGCGCCGGAAAGCCCCAGAACGGCAAGTTCGAGCTCCAGGTCCGCTCCAACGGCTGTTACCAGGCCGGCGGCCCATCTAAGCTTGTCGGTCCGCTAACCATCAAGGCCACCACGGGCACCTATGTGATCAACCCGGTGTTCGAGTTCGACGGCTGCTTCGACACCACCTGAATCGCGGGGCGTGGGGAGGCCCGGCCGGCACGGCCATCCCGGTGAGCGGGGCCGGCCGGCCTCGCGTCCCGCCCTCGGGCGCGAACCGATCAACCAGGAGAATAGCCCTTGGACGTAACCTATGGTATTCGTGAAACTACTAGATAGGACTACTGGCGAGGTTGGGCGTGGCTCTGGGCCAACAGCATTGCGTTTAACCACCCGATTTCTATCTCCCAGCCACCCCTAGGAGTGGTGCAACCACCCTTCGCTGGCTGCAAAGTTGTGACCCACTTCACGCAACGATGCAGCGGAGGGYCGATGGGAATCCTGGTCAATATCGACAACGGTGGCACGTTCACCGATGTGTGCGTGACGGACGGTGAGCGCATCGTGCATGCGAAGACGCCGACGACCCCGCACGATTTAACGCAGTGTTTCGTCGACGGGCTGCGGACAGCGTCCGACCGGCTGTATGGCGAGGAGGACACCGCTCGTCTGTTGCGCGAGACGGAGTACCTGCGCTATTCGACGACGTCGGGTACGAACGCCGTGGTCGAGCGGAAGGGCGCACCGGTCGCCCTGCTGGTCGACAGCGGTGCGGAGGAGGACGTCTACGGCATTGCGAACCTGGTCGACGCCTCGCTGTGGCAGGCGCTGGTGCCGCATTCTCCGGTCGGGATCACGGTGGGCGCCGACGGGTCGGTGGGCTTGGCGGAGTTCACGACGGCAATCAACGAACTGTTGGCGACGAGTACCTCGCGGATCGTGATCGCGCTGCGGAGTGCGGCGGCGGAGCGGGCGATCAAGAATCTGTTGTTGGAGCGGTACCCGCGGCATCTGCTGGGCGCGGTTCCGTTCACCCTGTCGCATGAGCTTGTGCACGACGTCGACGACGCGCGGCGGGTGCTGACCGCGGTGCTGAACTCCTACCTGCACCCGGGGATGGAGCACTTCCTCTACGGCGCGGAGAAGGCGTGCCGGGAGAACGGGCTGCCTCGCCCGCTGCTGATCTTCCGGAATGACGGGGACTCGGCCCGGGTGGCCAAGACCACGGCGTTGAAGACGTGGGGTTCCGGGCCGCGGGGTGGGCTGGAGGGCAGCGTCGCCTACGCCTCGCTCTACGGCGCGGACGTGCTGGTCGGGGTGGACGTGGGTGGCACCACGACCGACGTGTCGGTCGTGGTGGACAAGGCCCTGACGGTGCACGCGCACGGCCGGGTCGATTCGGCGCAGACCTCGCTGCCGATTCCGGACCTGAGCAGTATCGGGCTGGGTGGCAGTTCGGTGGTCCAGGTCGTCAACGGTCAGATTCAGATCGGTCCGCGCAGTGTGGGTGCCGCGCCCGGCCCGGCGTCTTTCGGCCGTGGTGGCACCGATGCGACGGTGACCGATGCCCTGCTGCTTGCCGGGGTGTTGGACCCGGACAACTATCTGGGTGGGGATCTGAAGTTGGACCCGGCCCGGGCGGAGCGGGCGTTGCTGACCCATGTCGGGGAGCCCCTGTCGTTGTCGGCGCAGGCCGCGGCGCTCGCGGTGTTGCGGGTGTTCGAGGAGCAGGCGGGGGCCGCGGTCAAGGAGATGATCTCCGCGGCGGGTCGTGAGCCGGGTGAGGCCACGCTGCTGGCCTTCGGTGGCGCCGGTCCGGTGCTTGCCTCGGGGATCGCGCGGGCGGCGGGGATCGCACGGGTGATCGTGCCGCATCTGTCGGCGGTGTTCAGCGCGTTCGGTATCGGTTTCAGCGGGTTGGCGCACGAGTACAGCGTGCCGATGCCGGGCGTCGACGTCGAGGTGAAGGCGGCCCGCGACGATCTGTTGACCCGCGCGCGGCGTGACATGTTCGGTGAAGGCGTGTCCATCGACGAATGCACTGTCGAGACCCGCGGCCGATTCATCGTCGACGGCGTGTTGCGGGACGAGACGTGGACCGACGGGTCGTCTCCCGGGCAGGCCGATCAGCTGGTGGTGCGGGCCTGGTATCCGCTGCCGACCTTCGAGCTGGTGGCCGACGAACACGGCACGGTGCAGCCGGCGGCCGCGGACGGATCGCGTCGTATCCATTTCGCTGACGGTAACGAGCAGGAGATTGCGGTCTACCGTCCGGAGAATCTGGAGCCGGGGCAGGGAGCCGCGGGGCCGGCGCTGGTCGCGGGTGACTATCTGACCTGTCTGATCGAGCCCGGGTGGGGGTTCCGGGTGAGCAGCAACTCTGACCTGATCCTGGAGGCCCAGCAGTGAGCGAGCAGCAGTCCACCGTGAACATCACCGAGTATCTCGCGATTAATYTGGCGACCGAGCGATGGACCTGCCGGGTGTGCGGGCATGACATCGCGAACGCCCGCGAGAACTACAAGACCGGGCTGCTGGTCCACAACCGTGACCCGCGGGAGATTCACCGGCCGATCCTGGACGAGAGCTACGAGTTCACCTACGCCCCCGACCCGGCCTGGTGCCGGATCGTCGAGTTCTACTGCCCGGGTTGCGGGACGCAGGTGGAGAACGAGTACCTGCCGCCTGGTCATCCGCTGACGCACGACCTCGAACTCGATATCGACGCGTTGAAGCGTCGCCACCTCAGCGCTGTGGAGGGCTAGGGACATGCGGCAGGTAAGTGTTGACATCGGTGGCACGTTCACCGACTGCTTTCTTGTTTACGACGACACCTACATCGAGGCGAAGTCGCTGACCACGCACCACAACCTCGCCTCCGGCTTCATGGATGCCCTGGCAAAGGCCAGTGCCCAGGCGGACCTGGATGTGCAGACGGTGCTCTCGACCGTCGACGCGGTGCGTTACGCCACGACCCTCGGGACGAACGCGCTCATCGAACGCAGCGGTCCGGCGGTCGGCATCCTCACCACCGCCGGTTTCGAATCGACCGTGCCGTTGATGCGGGCCCGTGGCTACGGCGACGGGCTGACCGAGGCCCAGCAGTCCGACCTGCCCGCCGCGGACCGGCCGGTGTCGCTGGTGCCGGTGACCCGGATCGCCGGCGTGCAGGAACGCGTCGACTACGGCGGCACGGCGGTGCTGTCCATCGACGAGGACGACGTGCGCCGCCAGGTGCGCAAGCTGGTGGACGAGGGCGCGCAGGCGTTCGTGGTCGCGCTGGTCAACGCGGTGATCAACCCGGCCCACGAGAAGGAAGTCGAGCGGATCATCCTCGACGAGTACCCCACGCACATGCTGGGGGCGATCCCGATCGTGCTGTCGCACCGGGTGACCGGCCGCAAGGGTGAGTACGCCCGGACCATGTCGGCGGTCATCGACGCCTACCTGCACAGCCAGATGTACCACGGGCTGGCGTCGCTGGAGATCGAGCTGCGCCGCAACGGCTACACCAAGCCGATGCTGCTGGTGCACAACACCAGCGGCATGGCCCAGCTGAACTCGACCTCCTCGCTGCAGACCATCCACTCCGGGCCGGTCGCCGGGCTGGAGGCCACCAACTACCTGTCGAAGACCTACCACCAGCCCAACATCATCGCCACCGACATGGGCGGCACCAGCTTCGACATCGGCCTGGTCACCTCCGACGGGGTGAAGTTCTACGACTTCAACCCGGTCATCGACCGCTGGCTCGTCTCCACCCCGATGACCTACCTGCACACCCTCGGCGCCGGCGGTGGCTCCATCGCCCGCTACGACCGCCTGTGGGAGGCCATCGAGGTCGGCCCGGAAAGCGCCGGTTCCGACCCGGGCCCGGCCTGCTACGGCCGGGGCGGGCGGTTCCCGACCACCACGGACGCGAACCTGGTGCTGGGCTACCTCGACGCGGACAACTACGCCGGTGGCACGATCAAGCTCAGCCTGCGCCGGGCGCAGCGGGCCATCGAGGAGCACATCTGCAAGCCCACCGGACTGAGCCTGATCGAGGCGGCGAAGGCGATCAAGCGCAAGGTGGACAGCAACATGGCCAACGCGATCTTCAAGGAGGTCGCGGTCAAGGGCTATAACCCGAAGAACTTCGTCGCGCTTAGCTACGGCGGCGGTGGTCCGCTGCACGCCTGCGGATACGCCAACACGCTGGGCATCCAGAATGTGCTGATCCCGCCGTTCAGCTCGGTGTTCTCCGCGCTGGGCGCCGGCAATATGAACCAGCTGCACATTCATGAGTACTCGCTGTACCTGATGGTCTACGACGCCACCACCCGCAGGATGTTGGACGACTTCCAGGTCTTCAACGACACGGTGACGGAACTTGCCGCGAAGGGCCGCGACGACCTCCTCCGCCAGGGCGCCGACCCCGCCAACATCCGCTCGCGGGTGGAGYTGGACATGCGCTACGGCAACCAGCTCGCCCAGATCGGGGTGGTGTCGCCGTTCGAGCGGCTCACCTCACACCGCGACGTGATCGAGCTGCTGGACCTGTTCAGCAGCATCTACGCCAAGCGGTACGGCGAAGGCAGCCAGGCGCCCGAGGCCGGTGTGCGCATCAACGTCATCCGCGTGGTCAGCTACGTCGAACGCGACAAGTTCGACCTGCAGCCCACCCAGGCCGAGCCGCGCCCCGCGTCGAACCCCGCCCGGTGGCGGGAATGCCACTACCCGGGCATCGACGGCGCGGTCAAGACTGCCGTCTACGACTTCGCCGACCTCGAAGAAGGCCACGTCATCGAGGGCCCCGCCCTGATCGAAACCCCGAGCACGACCTACCTCGCCGAACCCGGATGGCAGCTGACCATCGGCCRTACCGGCTCCGCGGTGCTCGTTCGGACCATCTGAGCGAGACGTGGGAAGCGAGGTTGGTAACCATGCCAGCCACCATGCAGGCACTGGCGTTTCTCGGCATCGGCAAGGCCGGCGTCATCGAGAAGCCCATACCGAAGCCAGGGCCAACTGACGCGATCGTACGGACAACATCGGCGCTTATCTGCACCTCCGATGTGCACACCGTCCGGGGCGCCATTCCCGTTCCCGAAGGCCGCGCTCTCGGGCACGAGGCGGTCGGTGTCGTCCACGACCTGGGCGCCGCGGTCACTGGATTCGAGGCCGGTGAGCGGGTAGCGGTCGGGGCGCTTACGCCGTGCTTTCACTGCGGCCCCTGCCAGCGGGGTTTCAGTACCCAGTGCCAGGGAATGCTCGGTGGGTACAAATTCACCACGCAGCGCGATGGCAACATGGCGGAGTACTTTCTCGTCAACAATGCGGCCGCCAACCTCGCTCGCATTCCGGCCGACCTGCCCGACGAGAAAGCCGTCTACGCGACCGACATGCTCTCCACCGGGTTCGGTGGCGCGGAGAACGCGCAGCTGCGGCTCGGTGAGTCCGTCGCGATCTTCGCTCAGGGGCCGGTAGGGTTATCCGCCACCATCGGCTGCCGGCTGCTCGGCGCCGGACTGATCATCGCCGTGGAAGGACGGCCCGAACGGCAGGAGCTGGCACGTCGATTCGGCGCGGACGTGGTCGTCGACCCCGCCGCTGGTGATGTGGTGAACCAGATCCTCGATCTCACCGGCGGCGTCGGCGTGGACGGCGCGATCGAGGCGCTCGGTCATCCGCAGACCTTCGAGGACTGCATCCGGGTGACCAAACCCGGTGGCCGGATATCGAATATCGGGTATCACGGTGAGAACCCGGCACCGCTGCAGATCCCGTTGGAACCGTTCGGCCTGGGTATGTCGGACAAGAAGATCCTGACGTCGCTCTGCCCAGGCGGAAGCGATCGGCTCGAGCGAATCTTCACCCTCATGCGTTCCGGCCGGGTGGATCCTACGCCGATGACGACCCATGAGTTCGGGTTCGACGAGATCGAACGTGCCTTCAGCATGATGGAAACCAAGGAGGACGGCGTCATCAAACCCCTCATCCGTTTCGCATAACCAGTAAAACCAGGAGGGCTGGGCGCTGYCCGGCGGTTCCGCCGCGGCCCGCCCGGCCCTCCGCCGCCCGTACCCGCAGCATGCCCGGCAGGCCGCCCGGTAGGCGGGCTGCCCGTTCAGGAGGTTTCATCCCGATGACCACCAGCACCGGCAGCGCCACCGTTTCCAGTCCCCAACAGCCATTACTGAACGAGAGCGAGGCCTTACCCGTCTCGTTACCCGCTCCGCCGCCCCTCAGCCCGCTGCGCGGCAACCCGGCCGTGTTCGGCCTCCCCACCGTCATCGCCGGGGCTTTCGGCCTCGGGCTGGTCGACACCGGCTGGCTTCCGCCCGCCGCGGCCGGCGCGGCACTGCCGATCATCCTGACCTCCGCCGCCGTCGGTCTCCTGGTCGCCGCGATCTGGGCGGCGGCGCTCGGGCAGAACCCCCTGGCCAGCCTGTTCGCGGTGTTCTTCGGGTTCTACGGCAGCTACGCCGCGTTTGGCCTCGGCCTCGGCCACAACTGGTACAACATCCCCGCCACCCAGATCACCAGAACCACCGAGCTGTGGCTGATCAGCTGGCTGGTCACCCTCGTCCTGGTCACCGTGGCCACCCTGCGCCTGCCCAGCAGTTTCACCCTGCTGCTCGGGTTCGCGGACGGCGCGCTGCTGCTGCTACTGCTCGGCACCATCAACACCAGCACCGCCCTCACCCACGCCGGCGGCTACCTGGTGTTCGGCTTCACCGCGGTAGCGGCCTACCTCTACCTCGCCGTCATGTCCGCCGAGACCGGCGGGAAGGGTCTGCCGCTCGGCAAGCCGGTCATCTCCGGATAACATGCTGCGATCCGATGGTCGTAGCTGGCCGGCTAGCGCGTATTGATGGAAAGTTCTTGTACTGAGCCGAACACGCCGTCAGGCTGATGGGAATCAGCAGGGTCGGCGTCATCAACCCCCTCGTCCGTTTCGCGTGGCCTGTGTCGGGCCTGGGAAGCCGCTCGCCCTCGCCCGCCAGGCACGTCTTAGCAGAAGGTGTAGATTCATGAGCCAGCCCGACCACGCTGACGGCAAGTCAGTCGTCGAGAAGTTCCTCGAAGAAAACGTCCTGTTCCTCGGGCCCGACCCCGAGATCATGCAAAGCCACCATCTCGCCCCGGAGTCGCCCCGCGAAACGGAGGCGCTCGCGCGGTTCACCGATCCCGAGCAGATCAACCTGGTGCGGCACAAGCTGCAGACCGCGTGTAACGAGTCCTTCGACATGGTCGAGCAGATGGGCGCGGCGCCCGGCGCGAAGTGGGGCGACCTGATCTCCGGGGTGTGGACGGCCTCGGGTGACCTCGCCCTGTCCAGCATGGGTGGTGTGCTGCTGTTCTCGGTGCTCACGCAGCACCCGGTCAAGTTCATTGTCAAGTACTGGGTGGATGAGCCGACGGTCGGGGTCCGTGAGGGCGATGTCTTCATGCACAACGACGCCCGCTACGGCAACGTCCACAACACCGACCAGAGCATCCTCATCCCGGTCTTCCACGAGGGGCAGCTGATCTGCTTCGCCGGCGCGGTCTGCCACGAGGGGGAGAACGGCGCCACCGAACCCGGCGGTATGCCCTCGGCGGCGGAGTCCCCGTTCGACGAGGGATTGAAGATTTCGCCGATCAAGGTCGGTGAGAACTACACGTTCCGCCGTGACCTCATGACCTTCCTGCAGAACTCGGTGCGCGAGCCGAAGCTGCAGCTGGAGGGCATGAAGGCCAAGCTGTACGCGGCGATGCGGACAAGGGACCGGATCCACGACACCATCGCCGAGTACGGTGTCGACGCGGTCGTCGCCACGTTGCGGCGCACCCTGACCGACACCGCCGACGAGGTCCGCCGCCGGCTGAGGTCGTGGCCGGAGGGCACCGTGCGGCAGAACGTCTTCGCGGACGGGACGCTGCGGGAGAACTGCCTGGTCAAGATCAGACTGGCGATGACCAAGAAGGACGACGAGCTGATCCTGGATTTCCGGGGCTCGTCGCCGGAATTCCTGAACCGGGCCAACAACACGATCCTCTCGTCGATGAAGGGCATGCTGGCCCAGGAGTTCCTGACCTTCGTGTGGCCGGACCTGCCGCGAAACCAGGCGGTGTTCGAGCCGATGACTGTTCTCACCGACCCGCGGTCGGCGCTGAACTGTTCGCCGGAGGCGCCGAACGCGCAGAGCATGATGACGTTCTTCCCCTCCTTCACCGCGGCCCAGCTGGCGACGCCGAAGCTCCTCTACAGCGCGGGTGAACGCTCTACGGACGTCATCGCCGGCTGGTTCAACATGATCGTCACGTTCATCTACGGTGGTGTCACCCAGCACGGCGAGCTGGTGGGCAACGTGTGCGCCGACCTCAACGGCATGGGCGGGGCCGCGCGGTCCAACCGGGACGGCGAGCACGCGGTCGCCCCGATCTTCGCGCCCATGGCCGACATCGGGGAGCAGGAACTCATCGAGGAAGAAGTCCCGATTCTCAAGATCGTGCCGAACAGGGTAATGCGGGACAACCAGGGCTTCGGCAAGTTCCGCGGCGGCCAGGGCTACCAGCAGATCGCCACCGTCAAGGACAGCGCCATGTGGGGCTTCATGGCGTGCAGCATCGGCTCGAAGTTCCCCAGCTCGCACGGCATCTTCGGCGGCTACGGCCCCGGCACCTACCCGCTGTGCAAGATCAAGAATGTCGACATCTTCAAGGTGATGGACAACCAGCGCGAACTGCTGCGCTACACCGTCGAGGAACTGATGAACGAGCGTCCGTTCCCGGACGCGACCTACTCGACGCATCACATGGGCATGCAGTTCGAGCTCGCCGAGCGCGGCGAGCTGTACATGCTCACCCAGGGCACCGGCGGTGGCTACGGGGACGTGCTCGAACGCGATCCCGAGCTGGTGGCTTCCGACTACCGCGACGGCCTGGTGTCCATGGACACMGTCCGCGACATCTACCACGTGGTGCTCAACCCCGACACCGCCGTGCTGGACGCCGAGGGCACCACGGCGGCCCGGGAGGCCGAGCGGGCGGCTCGGCTGCGGCGGGGCAAGCCGTATGCGGAGTTCGTCAAGGAATGGGAGACCGAGACGCCTCCGGCCGACGTGCCGTTCTTCGGCTCCTGGGGCGACCCGCGGGTGCTGTTCCGCGGCACTCCGCAGGACACCTGCCCCGCGGACGCGATCGTGCCGGTGATGATGCCCGACCCGAAGGACGTGCGGATCGCGCAGCTGGAGGCCAAGCTGGCGGAGCTGCAGGACTGACGGTGCAGGGCTGACGGCGCGGGCCTGATGCTGCGGGACTGATGAGGACGGCGGGAGAACGATGAACGCTGTGGACGACTGGATCCACGCCAGGCGCGACACCCTGACCTGGCTGGACTGCGACCGGTACGTGTGGAGGGTCTTCGCCGGCGCCCCCGAGCGCTGGTATGACGACCCGGCCACGCTGGTCGCGGCGAGTGCACAGGCACACCGGTTACTGCGGTCCGATGTGTACGGTGTCAACGTTTCAGGTCCGTTCTCCCGCCACCTCGTCGGCGATAGCGAGGCCGCTGCCGTCTGTGCGGCGTTGGAGCTGCCGGCGCCGCGCCGCGTGCTGGCCGACACTCTCGACGCGCTGCTGCACCAGTTCGGCGATCGTGTCGACCTGGTGCTGGACTGCCCGTCACCGCGCAGGCTGCTCGCGTCCGGTGCGGGGATCGACTTCGACGCGCTCGACGACGTCGCGACCGGCCTGCTGGAGGTGATCCGCTCGGTGGCGGACCGGCCGGTCCGGGGGCTGCAGATCACCTGTGACACGGCGGGCGGGCCGGATGAGGACGAGACCGACGCCTGGTCCAGTCTGCTGGCCGCGGCCGGGCACTACGGCTGGATCACCGCGGTCCGACTGAACGGCGTGACCGACCCCGACCAGCTCGACCCCAAGCTGCCCGGTGACCTGCTGCTCCTGCCGCACCTGCCAGCCGGCGTCCTGCCCGATGATCGGCGCTACGGCGGGGGACTGCCAGCGGAGGTGTGGAGCGACACGAGCGAGGCCGCCCGGCTGCTCGACGCCGCCGCCAAGCGTGGGTTCCGGTTCGGTGAGATCCCCACCGAGGCCTCCCCGGAAATCGTGCTGACCAGGCTCACCGCCCTGGCCGCGGGCACGCACTGAAGGGATCCGACGTGGACGACGTGGAGATCGTGGGCTGGGGTCATACCCCGTTTGGCCGTCTGCCCGAGGAGACTCTGGAGTCGCTGATCGTTGCCGCCGCGCGGGAGGCGATCGCGTCGGCGGGTCTGCGCCCGCGGGAGAT
>NZ_MRUJ01000217.1:0-6773 GCF_002099325.1 Frankia sp. KB5
CACTTCGCAGGCTCCAGGAGAACTCTGCGCTTGTCATCGGCTTCTTCGGTGACCCCCACCTCGCCTACATCGGCTGGTAGTGAGTCCAGATACTTTCATTCCCCTTAGTAGGAGCCGTCAGGGAGCGGTTGGATGACCGGTAGCGCGAGGTTGGACCTGACTCGCCAGAGCAGGTCCGCGCCGGTGTCAAGTGCCTGGTGCCACAGGTCGCGGCCGTAGAAGTTGCGGTCGGCGGTGAGGAGCATCCCGGGTTCGCAGGCGTCGAAGAGAGTGGCGGCGAGGGTGCGTTCGTCGCTCGCCCGGGGGCCGACCGCGGCGGCGACGATCGCGTGCGTGCCGCATTCGGCGAGCGCGACAACATGGACCTGTGGCAGGGCGCTGGCCTTGTGTCCGTTGGTGTGCCGTCCGAACCTGGCCACGTTCTCGGGGGTGTCCGCGGCGTCGAGGAAGAACCCGTCGATCGCCGTCAGCCGCCGGGAACGCAGCCATGCGCCCTTGGTACCCCGCCCCGCGACCGGCACCGCGACACGTTCAAACAACAGTTTCAGAGGCGCGGCGCCGAGTCTGATCCGTGCCTGCGAGATCGCCCCGCTAGTTGGGACCTGCCAGTCACCCTTCCAGTTCCCCAGCCACCTCAACGCACCGGCGAGTTTACGCATGACTTCTTCGTAGTCATCGTCGAAGAAGAGGCACATCGCCATCGTGAAGTACACCATGACCCGGGCTGGCAGCAGCCTGGTACGCCGTTCCTGCCGTTTCGTCTCCACCAGCGCTTCATCGACGAGATCCCGGGGAACGATTCTGGCGAGCACACCGATCGAAATACGGTCGGTCAGCCGCTCGCTGTCCACGGCTGGCAATTCCACTACCTGACGAAGGCGCACCACACCCGGATGCTATCTGCCGACCGCCCGACTCCCGATGTGAACTCTCCGCCGCCCACTGATCGACGTTGAGGAACTGGACCGAACGCCGTGTTCGAAAATTGATCGACGCGGGATCGGACGTTGGCATGTCGGGATGGACAGGCGTCCCTCTAACTTAATCGAGCGGCATTGCCACCTCAGACTCATCCGCGTCGCCTCACCACAAAGGACCGCCCCCATGATCAGACTCGCGTTTTACGGCAGGGTCTCCACCGAAGACCAGCAGGATCCAGAGGCCTCCCGTAACTGGCAGATCGCCCGCGCACGAGCCCTGCTGGTGATCCTGCGTGAAGCCGACTCCACCGGCAAGGCCGAGGTCTACCGTGAACTTGGCCTGAAGCTTATCTACGATCACGAAACAGAGACGATCACAGCCGAAGCCACACCAAGATCATCGGCGTGCGTAGTGTCTGTGTCCGAGGGGGGATTCGGCCACTACGCACACGCCCTTAACCAGCGCAGGCGCATACCGGTTGCCCGGCAAGCGGGCGACCGGTAACAGCCCGCGTGCCGGCCCTGCGTCACCGCCGCACCGAACACTCATGCGCCCCCGGAATCCTGCCGGCCGGCTTGCCCGGCAACGCCCAGCAGACGCCGCTACAACCGACCGAGATCGATCTTGACCGGGAAAGGTGCGGCAGCATCGACGGCGCCCGTGAAGACCTCAGCGCCACGGTACGTTCCGGTCGCCGGGTCGAGGACGTAGGTATAGACGACCGGGACGCCGGCGGGGGGCTGCTCGACCCGCCAGTAATACGAGATTCCAGCCTTCGCATACTGCTCGGCCTTGACAATCCGGTCGGTCGTCTCAGAGCCCGGTGAGACCACCTCGACGACGAGCAGAAGATGCTCGGGACGGGCCGACATGATGTCGATCGTGTCGGCGCGGTACACGGCCACGTCCGGACGCCGATTCGTCAACGGCACGTCCTGAAGCCGAACATCGACGTCGAAGTCCGCGTTCCAGCCCGGCCCGGCAGCAGCCTCCAACGCGACCGCGAGGATCTTGACCAGCCGGTTGTGACGCTTGGACGCGCTGGGGCTCACAACGACCGTCCCGTCCACGATCTCGATGCCCGCGCACCGCTCCTCGGACCAGGAGTCGTATTCCTCCGCCRTGATCTGCTGGTGCATCCAGGCAGGAGCGATCATCCCCGCAGTGATGGCACACCTCCTTCAGATGATCCAACAGACCTGATCCCCGCCGAACCAGCGTAGCGCCGTACCCTCTGTGTCTCGGCATCCTGYGGCAGCCCACCCGCACCCGCGAGGGTGGCTGGGACTGACCCGGGTGTGTCAAGAAAACGGCTCTGTCGCACATCCGGTTTGCGCCGTGAGGCGCTGTGGTTCGAGTGGAGGTGAGAGACCTTCACCGTCTGCCCTGTCGCTGCAGGGTGGGTGGAGCTGAGGGCTGCCTGGTCCGGGTAGTGCCGGTCTGGGTGGGAGCAGCCCTGACGAAGCCGGGACGTTTCAGTAGCGGTCCGAACTGGTCGAACGCGAAGCACCGGTTCGGACAGGTGCCGGTGAGGTACTCGATCCGGTCGAGCTTGCGGTTCTTGTCCGGGTCGGTGGACTCCTTCCACGTCCTCGTGCGTGGGAACGAGATCCGATGGTGGTGCAGGAGCTGCCGCAGCCGTTCCCGACCGATGGTGACGGTGCGGTCGGGGTTGTCGGCCAGGTAGGCGGCGAGCTTGCGCAGGCTCCAGTGCGTGAACGGCTGCCCGAGTCTCTCCGGGCGGGTGCGGGCCGTCGCCACGGCGAACACCTCGTCGTCAGAGCTGATCAGGCGGGGACGGCCTCCCGCCCAACGAGGGTCCAACGCGTCCAGGCCGATCTCGTTGAACCGGTGGATCACCCCCCGGACCGTGTCCTCGTCCGCCGCGACGAGACGAGCGATCGCGGGGACCGGGGTCCCACTCGCCGACGCCATGATGATCAGTGCGCGGCGGACTCGGATCGCGCCGTGTTTCCCGCGGCGCGCGATCGCTTGGAGTCGTTGGCCTTCCTCATCGGTCAGCCGCCGTGCCCGTACCGGCCGCGCCATCGCGGTTCACCTCCAGGGCTGGTCGCCGTCCTCATCGGGGATGGTGTGCCCGTGATCACCCGCCTCTACCTACTCCACGGCCGGAAACGTTCGTGGTCAGCRCACCAGCCGGGCAGGATCCGGTGGCGGAGAAGCGGGAAGTCAGCTCGGCGGTGCATCTGGCGCATGATCTTCTTGGTCTTGGTGTTGACGCCTTCGGTGCCACCGTGGCTGTAAGAGCCTGTCCTGGATCTTGAGTGATGTTAACGCTCTGTAGTGTCGCGGGGTTGCCAGCGTGGGACGGGATTCCCGCGAACGAGACGGCGGACCATGGTGCGGATCATCGCCCAGTGGATGAACAATGCGGAGGTGGCGGGGTGGCGTTCGTAGTCGTGGGCAAGCCGCCGGTGGGCGGTGAGCCAGGCAAGGGTACGTTCGACCACCCATCGTTTCGGCAGGGCCTCGAAGGTTTTCTGACCGGGTTTCTTCCGAACGATCTCGACGGTGGTCCTCATGATGGTCCGCGCCCATGCAACAGGCTCGCCAGCGAAACCGCCGTCGGCGAACAGATGACGGCGGCTACGATTCCTTAACCTGTCGGTCCTTCAGATCCTGCGGCTGTTGACCTGTCCGTGGTCTTCCCGACTGGTTGGATGATCGCTGGTCGTCGGTTGGTGCGGCCGGGTGGGCGTCCGGGGCCGGGTCGGGCGGGTTTCGGTGCGCGGGCCGGTAGCGGTGTCTTCGGGCGGAGGTTGCGGAATCCCCGGCGGGCACGGGCCGGAGTCAGCCTTGTGGGTTCGGCGGGTCGTTCCCAGGGGCGGCGCAGGTCGGTGGTGAGCGCGCGGGCGAGCCGGAGCTGGGTGTAGGCGGTGAGGACAAGCCAAGTCCAGCGGTCCGCCGCGGCGGGGTCCCGGATCTTCGGGGCGGTCCAGCCGAGGGTCTGCTTGACCATGCGGAAGGTGTGTTCCAGGTCGAACCTGCGCAGGAACGCCTGCCAGGCGCGGTCGACGTCGGCGCTGCCGGCGTCGGCGGTGGAGTGCCACAACCAGACCGGTTTCGGGCGCCGTTCGCCCGGGAGGCGGTCGACGACGAGACGGATCAGGGTGCCCTCGATGATCGGGAGCTGGCCGGTGTGGTGTTCCCATCCGCCACGGCGGGTCAGCCGGGGGTGGGCCCGGTCCCAGCAGGTGGCGACCGCGGTGCCGTACCGGCGGGTCTCGGTGGTCGTGGTGACCGTAGGGGTGGGCAGGCTGGCCGGGTCGGCCAGGGGCAGCTCGGGGCCGTGCCGTGGTGGCCGGCCGGACGCCTTCGGCGGCCGCGGGAGGACGGGCAGGCGGAAGACCCGGTCGGAACGCAGCCGGCCGACGAGGTCGACGGGCAGGCCGGCCAGCAGGAAGGCCAGGCGGGTGACGTCGTAGCCGGCGTCGAACACGACGAGGATGTTCGGATCACCGGCGGTGTGGTGGCCGACGGCTGCGAGCCGGCCGACCACGTCCCGGACCTGGGCGGCGGTCACCGTGGTGAGGTCGTCGTCGGGGCCGAGACGGACCGCGTCCAGCGGCGCCGTCCACGAGGTGCGGCCCGGTTCGAGGGCGGCGACGAACGAGTAGGGCCAGCCCGGGATCATCTGGGCGTTGCCCTTGCCCCGGCCGTAGGTGTGGCAGAACAGCCGGCCCGGGCTGGTGGCCGCGTCCGGGCGCAGCCACGGGCTGACGTCCACACCCAGCACGATCCGGCCGTCGGCAGCGCGCGGCAGCGGCAGCCCGGCCAGCGCGCGGCGCAGCCGGCTGATCTCGACCCGGCCGTGGTTGATCGCGCCGTACAACGCGCCGTGCCCTCGGCGGTGCTCCGCTGCCGGCGACAGGCCGACCAGGTCACGGACCGGGCCGTCCGCGCACAGCACGGCGTCGGTGAGCTCGAACAGGGCATCCGCCCGCCGGGTCAGACAGCCATAGAACTCCTGGCGGAACCGACACAGCACCCCAAGGTGCTCGACGATGGGGACATCGTGGGCCAAGCTGTCCTCCACGGCCTTCTGTCTGATCACGGTGTCTTTGGTGAGAAACCATGATCAACAGGAGGCCGCTTCACGTCACGGCGACACGCCGGCCCACCCCAAACCACCAGCGACTATCACACAGAGTGACACCCGAAGGTTAAACGACAAGCTGAGAACCGCCCGATCTTGGTTCAGGGTCCTGAAATCGCCGTTCGCCCGGTCTCTACGAGGCTCCCGAGCAGGGGCGATGCCGAGTGAGCACCCGACTCGCAACATCATTGCGAGAATCGAACACACGTTCCGCAGGTCTGGCGGGTTCGGACGCTGTGGCCCCCTTGGCGGCGCCGAGCTGGTCCCGTCGTCCCGTCAAGGGCGAGTCGCCCTCGTCCTGGCCTGACGCCGCGTCCCCGGCGGCAAGCCCCAGCCGAACTCACCGGATGGTGTGCCTGCCCRGTCCTCGCCGACGCCGGCTACGGAGACTCGGCCGAGTTCCGCCAAGATCTCACCGGCCAGAACCTGGTCTACGTCGTCGGCGCGGCCCACACTGCGACTGTGGCTGCCGCGCGGACTGAGATCCGCCGTTCAGCTCGCGTCCCGGCGGATCTCGGTGGGTGGCCACGCGTCGGTCGTATCCTCAATGGGTGAGCACCTTGCGGGACGAGCTGCACAGTCTGATCGACCGCCTGCCCGAATCGCAGGTGGCGCCGATCCTGGCTCTCGTGCGCGAGAGCGCACCCGCCGAGGGCGGCGGAGACGAGTGGCCATTGCCGGATTTCGTCGGCGCGTTGGCCAGCGGCAAGGGCGACCTCGCCGACCGTTCGGCTGAGATCCTGCGCGCGGAGCTCGGGCGCAATCCCGAGTGATCGTCTGGGACACCGGGCCGCTGATCGCCGCCGCCGACATCGACGACGAGCACCACGCCCGCAGCGTCGCGCTCATGCGGCGCACGCCCCGGCCGCTACTCGTTCCCTATCCCGTCCTGACCGAAGTCTGCTTCATGCTCGAACGAGAGAAGGGCACCCGTGCCGAAGCCGCGTTCCTGCGCTCCATCAGCACCGGACAGATCAGCCTGATCCCGCTTGCTCGCCAGGACCTCGACCGGATGGTCGAGCTGGTCGAGAAGTACAGCGACTTCCCGCTCGGCGCCGTTGACGCCTCCGTGCTCGCGATCGCCGAACGCCGGCACTTCTCCGTCGTCCGCCTCACGAAGCCGGTCGCACTGCTGCCATGACCTTGTTGACACGCCGGCCAGCCCTGATTCCGGTAGCAGTTCGCCGATATGCGGTGGATCTTCAGCATTCCCGCCACCAGGCCGCAGGCTGCGATGGTCCACTGCGAAGCCCGAGCCCGTGGTCGGGCAAGCGACRCCCAGGACCGCGTCCGCCACATCCTCGTAACTGGTCACTGTAGTTGATCTAGATCGCCGGCCTTGATGATCAGGTGAGGTCCCCCGGCCGGTGAGGTGTCGGACGCGGCTGCTCACGACAACCACCCGGTTGACACGCGAGCTTCGGTGCCGGATCACACTTCTGTGCATGACGGACGCGGACGATCGGCACCGCCTTGCTGTGATTGTCGTCGATGGCTTGGAGACCCACAGCCACCAGCGGGTCCCRTCCTTGCCCTCGACCCGCTCGAACACCCGCCACGTCGTCTCRTCCGCGTGGACATGRCCGGCGGCGGCGTTACGCGCCRCGATCTGMTCRTCGAGCCCGCCGAGYAGTCCATGCACGTCCTTCAACGCCCCACACAGAGTGCCCTCGGCAACACCGAGCCCGTCGGCGGCCAGCGCCCGAGCGATCCGGTGCAACGGCAGGCCCAGGAC
>NZ_MRUJ01000218.1:0-10938 GCF_002099325.1 Frankia sp. KB5
GTGCTCGCCGACCAGGACGGGGAAACCGGCCTGGGCGCGCTGGTCCAGGCGGCTGCCGGACCTCCGATCCCGGCCGAGCCGCCGGGCGCTGAGGGGAGACTCGCCCCGGCGTCAGCCGACTGAGTCAGCCGAAGTCGGACGGCTGAGCAGCGGCGCCGCCGACGGCCCGGTGAGACCGGAACCGGTCTCACCGGGCCGCTTGCGCTCGCAGCCCGTCGCAGATCACGGCCATCACACCGTCGGCCTCCTTCGGCCCGCCGCCCACGCCGTCGTTGGCGATGAACACGGCGCGCAGCAGAACCTTGAGCAGGGTGATGTCCACGTCCGTCCGCACCGTCCCGGCCTGCTGGGCCCGGCGCATCAGCACCTCGACGGCGGCCCACAGGCCGCGGTTGACGTCGGTGAGGCTGGCGGTAATGTCGACGCCTATCCCGGCCACGGCGTCGATGAGGTCACGCTTGGCGGCGCTCTCCCGGTGCATCCCGGAGATGAAGGCGAAGAAGGCCGCGCCCGGCTCGGGGGCGTCGGCCAGCTCCTCGGCGCGGTCCACCAGGCGCTGCGCGCGGTCCAGGATCACCGCGTCGAAGAGGGCCTCCTTGGTCGGGAAGTGCCGGTAGACGGTCCCGGCGCCGACCCCGGCCCGGCGGGCGATCTCGTCCAGGCCGACCTGGAGCCCCACGGAGGCGAAGGCCTCCTGCGCGGCCTTCAGCACCCGGGCCCGGTTGCGCCGGGCGTCGGCGCGCATCGCCGGCGCGACCGGGCGCTCGGCGGCCGGGACTTCGGCGGGTGGGATCCCAGCGGGCGGGGATGTCTCAGTGGCCATGTGCGGATCCCTCGGTGACGGCCGCGACGCCGACGGGCCCGGCCGGCTCTCCCCCAGGTTAGTGCATGCCTTTCGGAGCGGCGACGTGCTCGGGCACCAGGCCGGGCACCGGGGGCCGGTCAACTCTGCGCCTCGGACCCCGCCGGGGTCACGGGCGGGGCGGCCGCGGCCGCCTCGGGTTCCGGCCGCCGCCTACCTGGCAGCATCAGCGCCGGCGGCACGGCGACCACGGTGAACGCGGTCATCCACAGGAACGCGGCGCCGAACCCGGAGGCGTGCGCCACCGGGCCGCCGGGGTGCCCGGCCAGCTCGTGCTGAAGCACCACGGCGGCCACCGCCACCCCGAACGAGCCGCCCACCTGGAGCAGAATCCGGGTGGTGCTGCTGGCGTGCGGGATCCGGTCCTTGGACAGGCCCTGGAAGGCGGCGACCATCACGGCGATGTTCACCGCCGACAGCCCCGCCCCGCGCACCACCAGGCCGGCGATCTGCGGCACCTGGCCGCCGTGCACGCCGGCCCAGCCGAACGGCAGGCTCCCGACCAGCGCGCACACCACCCCGGCGAGCACAACCGGACGCGGCCCGTAGCGGTCCGAGAGCTTGCCGACGGACCTGCGCGCCGCCAGGCTGCCGATGCCCTGGGGAGCCAGCAGGAGCCCCGCGGTCAGCGCGGAGTATCCGCGGACCTGCTGGTAGAAGAGGGGTAGCAGGAACGCCACCCCGTACAGCGACAGCCCGGACAGGAACAGCAGCGCCGAGGAGGCCGCGAACGACCGGACCCGGAACAGCCGGACGTCGAGCATCGCGGCGTCGCCGACCCGCGCCGCGTAGACCGCGAACCCGGCCAGGAGCAGGACGCCGAGGGCCAGCGGCACCCAGGCCCCCGGCCGGACGCCGAGCTGCGCGACCCGGGTCAGGGCGTAGAGCAGGGCGACCGCGCCGGGGACGAACAGCACCAGGCCCGCGACGTCCAGCGGGCGGCGCTGCCGGTCCTGGTCGCGGTCCAGCCCGCGCCAGGCCAGGACGAAGGCGAGCAGGCCGATCGGCACGTTGATGAGGAAGATCCAGCGCCAGCTCGCCGCCTGCAGGATCAGGCCGCCGACCACGGGGCCCAGGATCGGGACCACCACGGCGGGCAGGCTGATCGCGGCCATCACCCGCCCCAGCCGGGCCGGGCCGGGCCGGCGGCGCGCACCAGCAGGGTCTGCTGCACCGGCAGCATCAGTCCGCCGCCGAGTCCCTGGACCACCCGGAAGGCGATCAGGCCGCCGATGTTCCACGACGCGCCGGCCAGCGCCGAGCCGACCGTGAACAGCGCGACGCCCGCCAGCCACACCGCCCGGCCGCCGAAGCGGCCGACGGCCCAGGCGGTCAGCGGGATGCTCACGCCGAGGGCGAGCAGGAACGCGGTGCTCACCCACTGCACCACGGAGACGCCGGTGTGCAGGTCCGTGGCCAGCCGCGCGGTGGCGACGTTGACGATGGTGGTGTCCAGCAGCACCGCCACCAGCCCGACCAGGAGGATCGCGGCCACCGAGYGGTGGCTGGAGTTCGCCGAGGCCTGGGGCGGGAAGTATCCGGCGATCGTCCGGTTGTGGGAGAACGCCTGGGCGGAGTTCACGCCGTTCCTGGCCTTCGACGCCGAGATCCGCCGGGTGATCTGCTCGACCAACGCGATCGAGAGCGTCAACGCCCGGATCCGCCGCGCGGTCCGGGCCCGCGGGCACTTCCCGAACGAGACCGCCGCGCTGAAGTGCATCTACCTGGCGGTCATGAGCCTCGACCCCACCGGGCAGGGCCGCAAGCGCTGGGTGATCCGCTGGAAGGGCGCTCTCAACGCCTTCGACGTCGCGTTCGACGGCCGGCTCACCGCAGGCCGCAAGTAGCCCACCTCAACCCGATTTACACCGTTATCTTGGCAGAGCCGTTATCTTGACACCCCCCAACCGAAACCACGGTGGCCTGGGCGTGTACTTTATGGATCCGGCGGGGCATGGTATGGAAATCATCACCCGTCCGTACGGCAGCCACCACCAGCCGACGGTGCTCTGAGCCAGCGCCGGCCCGGCCAGGGCTTTTGTGGGCCCTGACCGGGCCACCCTTCATCCATATGGACGAAATAAGCCAAAGTGCGGCCTGCGGAAGGGCGGAGCCCAAGCGGCCTTGCATCTGCAACCCGGGGATGGTACCGACCGTGCCTGTACCGCCATCAAGGTTCTGACCGGCATCTTTTGGKTGATCGGGTCGCATCCCGGGTCCATCCCTGGGGTGCACATGCCGCGCGGCTCGGCCGATGGGACTGTGCGGCGACATGGTTCCAGCGGCCCGACGTCTGGTGGAATCCTGCTGCGAGTGAATCAACCCGTGTGGTCTGGGATGACGTCATGTCGGGCGAGCAAGGGGAGCAGGGTGTGGCGGCCCTGGGTGATGGTCCACTGCTCCGCGGCGAGACCAGCGATACGGGCGCCTGCGATGTTCTTCTCGTTGTCGTCGATGAACAGGATGCTGGCCGGGTCCACGCCGATGCGGCGGGCGGCCTCGGTGAAGAAGGCGGGGGCGGGCTTGGCGATGCCGAGGTCGCAGGAGTAGCAGCTGACGTTGAACAAGCGGTCGTAGCCAAGCGCCGAGCGCATGTAGGCGGCGCGGTGCCGCTCCTGGTTCGTGCCGAGATGGACACCGTAACCGCGCAACCGCAGGGCCCGGACCAGCGCGAGAGATTCGTCCATGACGTCGATCCGGTGCCACACGTCTCGGTACACGTCTTCGACCGGCGTCGATACGGCGAACTCGGCCAGGGTCGCCGCGAGCACCGGCATGTAGTCACCGCGCCCCGCGAGCATCGGGAGCTCGTCCTTCCAGGTCCGGTGGAGGAACTCCCGCGAACGCTCGCCCAGGTACGGCTCCATCGCCGCGTACCAACCTCCAGGGATCTCCTGAAGGACTCCGTCCGCGTCGAACAGCACGTGCCTGACGCCTGCCACCGATCTTCGCCTCCTTTTCGAGACCGGGTCAATGGGGCAGCCGTTCTCACAGATGTCCCACAGAGTCTGGCCCGCCAGGCGGAGGCTGCTGGGGGGACGTCCACAAGATGCCCGGTGGGTGTCCAGTCGTGAGGGGAGGTTGATCTACGGGGAGCACCGGGCGACGCGTTAGCGAAGCAGGCCGAGGTAGCGCGAGAGGGTGTGCTCGACCTGGGCCATGTCATCGCGGGAGAGGTAGTCCACGAGTTCACCCGCGACATAGGCGCTGTCGATGGTCCGGATCTGGTCGATCAGGATCCTGGTCGACCGTCCCGCAATGATCACCTCTGGTCTGAAGGTGGATGCCTGCGCGCTGGTCGACGTGGGAGCGATCGTGACCGTGGACCACGTGTTCTGTTCCATGCTCAGGACGAGGCCGAGCCGACGCCCCCGCTGTTCATGCCCGCGCTTGGCGTCGCCGAGGTCGACCGGGTATACCGCCCCGCGGATCAGGGCTGGTCCTGGGACCTGGCTGGTACCGCGAGGTTCGTACCTGTGATCACAATATTGCCGTTGGTGTCATACCCCCACGCGTCGGGCTCGGCGGACAGGTCCTCGTTCCGCAGCCGGTGCATGTCCTCGCGGGCGC
This sequence comes from Frankia sp. KB5, assembly GCF_002099325.1. Lineage (NCBI taxonomy): Bacteria > Bacillati > Actinomycetota > Actinomycetes > Frankiales > Frankiaceae > Frankia > Frankia sp. KB5. Next base: position 4,433 of record NZ_MRUJ01000218.1, read on the forward strand.
GCGTCTCCCACGCCTCCCGGTCCAGCAGCCGCAGGGCACGCCGGATGACGTCGCTGGTCTTCTCGTCCTGACGGCGGTTGGCCTCGACGATCCGGAGGTCCTYTTCGGTGGGACGGAACCCGACACTCATGAGGCCACCGTACAACAAACGTACAACAGTCGGGGTGGGTTTGGYGGACGCGCAGATCGAGGCATGTGTGTCCTGGGGGTGGTACCGATCGTGCCGGCATAGTTTCAGGCGTCTCACCAGCATCTTTAGGTAGTCCGGACGGCCCTTGGTCCGCACCCGCGTTGCACACGCCGCACGGCTCGGGCGCAGTACGCCGACTGCCGCGATCAAGGTTCCGTACGTCCGGCGCGCCGCCAGGGTCGTTTGAGCAGTTCGGGTGTGCCTGCGGTGCGTCGGAGCCGTCTTCGCAGGTCCTCGGCGGCGGCGCGGATCGCGGCGGGGTCGCTGCCGGCGAGGGCAGCGCGCAGTGTGGCGAGCCCTCGTTCGACGTCGGCGCGGGCGGCGGCTCTGGACCGGCTCCCGCGCTCGGCGAGGAGTCGTTCGGCCGCGTGGGCCAGTGACTCGGCCTGGTTGCGGGTCTCGGCCTCCTCGCGGCGTCGGCGGTCCTGGTCGAACTGCCTGCGCGCGATCGCCGTCATCCGGTCGAGGTCCTGTCGCGACAGCGCGGTGTCCGCGCCGAGTTGCGCCGACAGCTCCCGGCCGGTGCCGAGGTCCTTCGCCGAGACGTACATGTCGCCGTCGATGTCGATGGTTACCTCGATCCGCGGCACGTTGCGCCGCGCCGCGGGCAGGCCGGTGAGTTCGAACCTGTCGAGCTTCCTGTTGTGGGCCGCCATCTCGTGCTCGCCCTGGAGCACCTGGATCCGCACGGACGGCTGGTTGTCCTCGGCCGTCGTGAAGATGTCGGAGCGCTTCGTCGGGATCGTGGTGTTGCGCTCGATCAACGTGGTCATGGCGCCGCCCTCGGTCTCGACGCCCAGGGACAGCGGAATGACATCGAGGTCAAAGACGTCCCTGACCTCCCCCATCCTGATACCGGCCCGCAGCGCGGCGCCGACGGCGACGACCTCGTCGGGGTTGACGCTCTTGTTCGGCTCCTTGCCGCCGGTCAGCTCGCGCACCAGGTCGACGACGGCCGGCATCCGGGTGCAGCCGCCGATGAGCACGACGTGGTCGATTCGGCTGGCCTTGATCCCGGCGTCCTTGACGGCCTGCCGGAACGGGATCCGACAGCGGTCGATCAGATCCTGGGTCATTCGCTGGAACTCGGCCCGCGTTAGGGTCACATCCAGGTGCAGCGGGCCCTCGGCCGAGGTGGTGAGGTAGGGCAGGGTGATCGAGGTCTGGGTGGACTGCGACAGTTCGATCCTGGCCTTCTCGGCGGCCTCCCGTAGCCGCTCCAGCGCCGTCCTGTCCGTGCCGAGGTCGACGCCGTGCCGGCCCTGGAAGGTCCTGACCAGATGATCGATGATCCGCTGGTCCCAGTCGTCGCCGCCGAGGCCCGGGTCGCCCGCCGTCGAGGCCCGGGTCGCCCGCCGTCGACTTCACGTCGACCACACCGTCCCCGAGCTCCAGCACCGACACGTCCAGGGTGCCACCGCCAAGATCGAAGACCAGGATCGTCTGTTCCCGGTCTCCCTTGTCGTGGGCGTAGGCGAGGCCCGTCAGGGTGGGGCCGCTGATGAGCAGCTCGGCTCTCAGGCCGGCGATCGCCGCGGCTTCGGCCGCCGCCCGCCGCAGCGGGTAGCCGGCGGTCACGGGGACCGAGATGACGGCCGAGCCCACGGCCTCGCCGAGGTGGGCCTCGGCACCGCGAACGAGATCGGACAGCAGGAAGGCGAGGATCTGCTGCGCGAGGTACCTATCGCCGTCGATGTCGACGCTCCAGCCGGCGCCCAGGCGGCGGGTGACGGACCGGACAGTGGAGGGCGGGGTCAAACGGTCGTAGCGACGCCTCGATAGGATGATCGTGATGGCGTCGAGGACTGGCAGGGCGGATGGCGATCGTCGTGGTGGTCGCGGCTTGGTGTGCGGTGAGGTGGGTACGGCAGGTAGTGTCGCGGAGCGTGACTCTCGATCGGTGGCGGGATCAGTACGCCCAGCGTGCTCAGGGGATGATCGCGAGCGAGGTTCGGGCGTTGTTCGCGGTGGCATCCCGTCCCGAGATCGTGTCACTCGCCGGCGGCATGCCCCCGGTGGACGTCCTTCCGTTGGAGGCGGTCGCGGCGACGGTCTCGGAGCTGGTGCGCAGCCGGGGTGCGGTGGCGCTGCAGTACGGCTCGGCGCAGGGCGATCCGGGGTTGCGGGCGCGGATCTGTGACGTGATGGCGATGGAGGGCATCACCGACGCCCACCCTGACAATGTGGTGGTGACCGCCGGGTCGCAGCAGGCGCTGGATCTGCTCACCCGCGTGTTCATCGACCCGGGCGACGTGGTCGTCACCGAGGGGCCGACCTACGTGACGGCGATCAACACGTTCGCGGCCTATCAGGCGCGGATCGTGCATGTGCCGATGGATGGCGACGGCCTGTCGCCGGGCGCGCTTGCGGAGATGTTGGCGCGGCTGGCCGCGGACGGTGCCCAAGTGAAGTTGCTGTACACGGTGCCGACGTTTCAGAATCCCGGGGGGATCACGCTGACGGCGCCGCGGCGGTCCGAGGTGATCGAGCTGTGCCGCCGGGCGGGGGTGCTGGTGGTGGAGGACAACCCGTACGGGTTGCTGTCGTTCACGGGTGAGCCGGTGCGGGCGATGCGCGCCGACGCGGCGGACGACGTGGTGTATCTGGGGTCGTTCTCGAAGACGTTGGCGCCGGGGCTGCGGGTGGGGTGGGCGCTGGCTCCGCCGGCGGTGACGGCGCGGCTGGTGTTGGCGGCGGAGTCGGCGATCCTGTCGCAGTCGATGTTCACGCAGCTGGCGGTGGAGCGGTATCTGGCGACGCAGCCGTGGACGGAGCAGGTGAAGGCGTTCCGGGAGATGTACCGGGAGCGCCGCGACGCCATGCTCGACGCCCTGGACGAGGCGATGCCCGCCGGTGCGTCCTGGACTCGGCCGGACGGGGGGTTCTTCGTGTGGTTGACGCTGCCGGACGGGGTGAACACGAAGGCGATGTTGCCGCGGGCGATCGCCGCCCGGGTGGCCTATGTGCCCGGGGTCGGGTTCTACGCCGACGGGTCGGGTGGTATCAGCATGCGGTTGTCGTACTGCTACCCGTCCCCGGAGCGTATCCGGGAGGGGGTCGGTCGCCTCAGCGCGGTCGTGCGCGACGAGCTGGCCCTGCGTGACACCTTCGGTTCCCACCCCTCCCGTCCCTGATATGCCCGACACCGTGAAGGATCCGACGATGACTGATCTGGGCCGTGTGCTGATCCTCGCCGGCGGGCTGTCCCCCGAGCGGGAGGTCTCCCTGCATTCGGGGGGGAAGCTGCGCGACGCGCTGGCCCGCATCGGGGTCGAGGCCGAGCTGGCGGATGTCGACGCCGCGACGCTGCCCGCGCTGGCTGCCGACCCGCCCGACGTGGTGTTCCCGGTACTACACGGGACCTCGGGGGAGGACGGCACGATCCGCGAAGTGCTGGATCTGTACGACCTGCCCTACGTCGGCGCCCTGCCCCCGGCGTGCCGGGTGGCGTTCGACAAGGCGACAGCGAAGGCGGCGGTCGCCGCGGCGGGGGTGGCGACCCCGGCGGCGGTGACGCTGCCCCGCGAGGCCTTTCACGATCTGGGGGCCGCCGCGCTGATCGAGCGGATCGTCGCCCGCCTGGGACTGCCCGTCGTGGTCAAGCCCCGCGCGGGAGGGTCGGCGTTCGGCGTAACGCGCGTCGAGGACGCGGGTGAACTCGCTGAGGCGCTGATGAGCTGCTTCGGCTACCACGACTCGGCGCTGATCGAACAGGCCGTCGCCGGGGTCGAGATCGCCATCGGGGTCGTCGACACCGGGGAGGGGCCGGTCGCACTGCCGGCCGTCGAGATCGAGCCGAGGGCGGGGGTGTACGACTACGCGGCCCGGTACACCGCGGGTGCCACCTCGTTCTTCACCCCGGCCCGCCTCAGCGAGGAGATCCTGCGCGCCGCCGCCGAGACCGCGCTCACGGCGCACCGGGTGCTGGGCCTGCGAGACCTGTCCCGCACCGACCTGATCGTCGACGGGAACGGGGTCGCGCAGTTCCTGGAGGTGAACGTCGCCCCCGGCATGACCGACACGAGCACCTGGCCGATGGGGCTGCACGCCGCCGGTCTCGACTTCGCCGTGGTCTGCCGCGACCTCGCAGCCCACGCCTACGACCGCCGCGACGCCGCTCGCGGCTGAGCGCGGGACCGTCGTTCAGCGGCGGTACACCGAGACGTGCTTGCGGGCGGCGTTGGGGTCGTAGGCGGTGGCGTCCCAGTCGCCCCACCGGTACGCGAGTCGGAGACCCGCGGCTGCCGCCAAGGCGTCGATCTCCTCGGGCCACAGGTAGAGCATCCGACCCGGGTACATCCGGACCGGCGCACCGTCGGCCAGCACGATCTCGTGGTAGTCGAAGGTGCGGGCGGTGGGAGTGTTCGTGGCGGCGAACAGCACCACACGCTCGGTGCTGCGCTGCTTGACCAGCACGGCCGAGTCGGCGGGGAACATGCCGGGATGCGCCCCGTCCGGCAGCCRCCCCGGCCGGGGCACGAACGTCTCCAGCACCAGCGATCCGCCGTCGCCGAGGGCCTTCGCGGCCTGCGCCAGGAACCGGGATTGGACGTCGCGGTCGGCGAGGAGGAAGAACGTGTTGAACACGGCATAGACCAGGGGGACCGGGTCGGCGACGGTGAAGGTCGCCGCGTCGGCTTCGACCGCGGTGACCGCAAGCCCCTCTGCCACGGCGGATCGGTGCAGTTGGCGGGTCATCTCCCCGGAAGCGTCGATCCCGACGACCGGGACCCCCGCGCGGGCCAGGGGAGCGCGACCCGGCCGGTGCCCGAGCCGACCTCGACCGCCGGGCCGTCCCCGGCGAACGCGGCGAGCACCTTGATCTGCACGGGGTCCGCGGCGAAGGTGCCGTAGAGGTCGTCGTAGGTGTCGGCGATCGCATCGCCGTACGTCGACTCCTGGTAGTGATCAGCTGGCATCGAACACCTCACCCGTCGTGGCGTTACACGCTGGTAACGTCGGCTGTACCGGTACAGGAAGAGTGATCCTATCGAGAGATCGAAAACAGTACCGGTACAGTTTGAGTGACGAGGAGTGCCGGTATGCCCAGATATGAGGAGATCGCCGCCGAGCTACGCCGGCGCCTCGACGCCGACCCCACCCCCTACCCCGTGGGCAGCCGCCTGCCCGGCCACAGCCAGCTGACCGCGGAGTTCTCCGTCGGCCGCGGCGTCCTGACCGAAGCCCTCGGCCTCTTGGCCCTCGAAGGCCGCATCCGCATCGCCGACCGCTCCGGCGCCCTCGTCCTCGACCCCACCGCACCCCCGCAGCCCGTCGACGTCGGCAGCCAGGTCCGCCGCAACGAACTCGGCTACATCTTCAACGCCGCCGCCGGCCACTGGCGACCCACTGCGCCACCCACCCGCCGCTGGCTGCCCGCGCCCCCACACATCGCCCGCCTCCTCGACGTCCCCATCGGTAGCGATGTGCTGGAACGCCACCGGATCGTCGGCCCCGACGGCCACCCGGTCCAGATCGCCGACTCCTACCTTCCCGCCGCGCTCGCCCGCGGCACCATCCTCGAAGCCGCCTCCACCGGACCCGGAGGTATCTACGAGCGGCTCGAACACGACTTCGGCCACGGCCCCCTCACCTGGCACCCCCGCGTCGGCGCCGCCGCGGCTACCCCCGAGCAGGCCCGCGACCTCGGCGTCTCCCGCGGCACCCCGCTGCTCGTCCTCACCCGCATCTCGATCAGCGGCACCAGCGGACGCCCCGTCGAAGTCACGATCACCTACCTCGACGGACACCGCTTCGAGGTCACCGGCCAGCCGATCACCCGCGACGACACCGCCGCCTGGCCCACCGCACCCGCCAGCGCGGAAAACCGACCAGCCGCCCTCTGAGGTGAGGATTTCCGGTGTGGGCTGGGTCGGTTGCGGGCGTGGCTGACCGCGCCGGGTGGTCGGGCCCGGCGTCACAGCGTGGCTGTTCGGTTGTGGCTATTCCTCCTGGGTGGTCAGGCGGCGGGCTGTTCGGGTTCGATGGTTACTTTCAGGCCGAGTTTCTCGAGTTGGGCGACGAGGCGTTTCTGCTGGGCTTCCGTGCTGTGCCGGCGCCGCATCCATTCAGGGCCGAGGTCCCGGTAGACGGTGTCGTCGTGGACGATGTGCCAGTAGGCGATCAGAATGTCGTGGCGGATCGCCCCCACGGCTTTCTGGACGCCACGGCGGCCCCGGATCTGGGCGTAGTGCGCGGCCAGATAGGTGTCCCGCGTGTCTGGGCGGCGGCGTGCGCCGCCTCGGTGAGCGCGGTCCGCAGCCACGTCGACCCCTGACGGCTACGACCCGACCGGGCCTTCCCACCGGAGGCGTGG
>NZ_MRUJ01000023.1:0-16776 GCF_002099325.1 Frankia sp. KB5
GGGCTGGCGCTGTTCACCCTGGCGAGCCTCGGCGGTGGTTTTGCGCGGACCGAGGCGCAGCTCATCGTCGCCCGGGCCGTGCAGGGGCTGGGCGGGGCCGTGCTCGCCCCGGCGACGCTGACCCTGTTGATGACCTCCTTCGCCGAGGGGCGGGAGCGGACCCGGGCGTTGGGCGCGTGGGGCGCCACCGCGGCCAGCGGCGGGGCGCTTGGCGCGATCGTCGGCGGTGCGCTGACCGAGGTCGCGAACTGGCGGTGGGTGCTGTTCGTCAACGTGCCGATCGGCGTGGCGCTCCTCGTGGCCGCCCGGCTCGTGCTCGTCGAGTCGCGGGGCCAACTGAGCCGGCTGCGTGATCTCGACATTCCCGGCACGGTGACCGTCACCGGGGGTCTGGTGCTGTCGGTCTACGTCATCGTCCGCACCGAGAGTTCCTCCTGGACGTCCCCGGTCACACTCGGGATGCTGGCCGGGGCGGTAGTGCTTCTTGCCGCGTTCGTGGCCGTCGAGGTCACGACCCCCGCCCCGCTGGTGCCGCTGAGCGTCTTCCGCTACCCCGGGCTCGCCGCGGCGAACTCGGTCGCAGCCTTCCTCGGCGCCGCTATGTTCACGATCTTCTTTTTCCTTACCCTCTTCCTCCAGCAGGTTCAGGGTTACAGCCCGCTGCGCGCCGGGGTGGCCATGCTCCCGATGCCGCTCATGATCATCGTTGCCTCGCGGATTGTCACCCGGATGATCGGGCGGCTCGGTCCGCGGCCGATCATCGTGTTCGGTCTCGTGAGCGGAACGGCGGGTCTGCTCTGGATGTCGACGATCACCCGGGACGGCTCGTACTGGGTGCACGTGTTCGGCCCGGTCCTGATCGTCGGGCTGGGGGTGGGGTCTATCATGGTCGCGATGGTCGCTGCGGCCACGGCGGGCGTGCCGATGCGCCTGGCGGGCCTCGCGTCGGGTCTGATCAACACCAGCCGCCAGATCGGCGCGGCGATCGGCCTCGCCGCGGTGTCGACGATCGCGACCAGGCATACCGACGGCCGCCTCAGGCACGGGGCCGCGCGGCTTGACGCGCTGGCCTCCGGCTACTCCCTCGGGCTGTTCATCGGCGGCTGCGTCCTCGCGGTCGGGATCCTGGCCGCGCTGCTGCTGCCCCGTGTCCGGCGGCCCGAGCCGGAGCCGCCCCTCGGCGCGACGGAGAAGACCGCGTCCGGGGCCTCGGATGACGAGGACCAGGCACTCGCGGAGATCTGATCCATTTCTATCAGCCGTGCGGACATCAGATCGCGGATCCGCGCAGCAGCCCGACGAGCTCACTGCCCGCGCGTAGCTCCCCGTCCGGGCCGAAGACCTCGACGCGACCGATCGCCCGGCCGTGGCCCGCGTGCAGGGTACGCACCCGGAACAGATGCCAGTCCCGGACGTCCAGGTCGTCGTAGAAGGTCACATTCTGCGATAGGACAGCGACTGCCAGGCGCTTGGTGGGGGTCAGGCCGGTGACGGCCAGCAGGTCGGACAGCGRCAGCAACTCGCAGCTGTGCGCGATGAACGCCCTCCACAGGGACCGGTCCTCCGGCGCCTCGGGGATGCRCTGCCATTGGTCCAGCTGATGGGTGTCCGCTCGGGGAAGCACCCGAACTTCCCAGGGCATCATCGGACGGTCAAGGGGGCTGGCGTGCTGCGGGCCGAGGAAGTCGGACTCGGTGGAGCGCAGGCGCAGGAAGTCCGGCTCCGGGGAACGGAGCATCACGTCCGCCCGGCAGATCTGCAACGAGTCCTGCCGGAAGGTCAGGGCCAGGGAGTCGATCGACCGCCCGTGGGCCAGCCGCTCGACGTCGATCCAGACCGGTTGGCGGCAGTCGCCGGGGCGCATGAACACCGTTTGCAGGCTGTGCGTGATCTTGTTGGGGGTCATGCGCTCGGCGAGAACGATCTGCTGGCCGAGCAGCTGCGCCCCGAGGACGCCGCCGTGTGTGCTGGGCAGGCATCGGGCCGGCACCGGCGGAACATCCCCGCCGAGGTCGAGAACTGCCAGTAGTTCACTCAGAGTGCACTGGCCGGGCGCCGGCACCGCATCGACCTGATCCTGCGTGCTTGCCCGTTGCTTGGGGGCCTCGCCGGCTCGTGCGTCCGTTGTCTCCGCGGATTGTGTACCCACAGCGCACCCTTCCCGTGGACGCTCGCCAGGTGCGGATGCCGCGGACGCCCGCGCTGGACGCCCGCGCTGGACGTCCAGGTCGGGGGACCGCGACCGGTCGCTGCACTCTCTGGCGAACTGCCACACGTGGATCATGACTCCGCCCGGCGCGGAGCCTCGCGGCAAATATCGACCTGTTCGCCGCTGACCGCTGGCCGCAGTGGCGCACGCCACGTTCCATCGAGCCCATATGACCGATAAAAGGTGCTCCTTATCGGTCTGCTCGCCGATTTCGGACTGTTCCCGATCTCAGACTGCTCTGGAATCTGCTTCGAATCCCCCGTAGGGACGGGTGATGATCTCCATGCCGTGACYGGCCGGGTCCAGGAAGTACAACCCGCGTCCGCCGTCATTATGATTGATCTCGCCCGGGTGCTTGCGCTGCGGATCCGCATAGTAGGTGATCCCGGCCCGTTGGATCCGCTCGAACGCCGCGTCGAACTCCTCCTCGGAGATCAGGAACGCGTAGTGCTGCGCAGTGATCGACCCAACCGGGGCGGTGGCGAAGTCCAAGGTGACACCGTTTGCGGTGACGACTGGGATGAACGGCCCCCACGCGGCGCCGACCTCGAGATCCAGGATATCCGCCAGAAACTCGGCCGATTCCCGGTTATTCCGGGCATGCACAATAGTATGATTCAGTTCGACTGGCATATGGAACTTCTCCGTAAGTCGCTTGGTCTGTAAGGCGCTTTGTTCGCGAGTCGCTCTGTCGGCATCTCCATGGCCTCGTGGTCCTCGGTGGRGATGCCGGGAATGCCCGGATTCGGAATGTCGTAGTCCGCGAAGACGACGGGGAGCCGGCCCACCACCTGGTTATCCCATCCGGTCCTCGCCGTCTACCCGATCCTCGTGCTGCCGGCGGCGCTCGTGGGGCGGGTCACGCTCATCCGGATCAAGCACCCGTCCCCGGACGAGGGAATCGACGTGCAGCGTCACCGCGTCCCGGGTGACGTCGAGCGGAGCGACGACGAACCGACCGATCGGCAGGTAGACGCCGTCGGGTCGGGAGTCCCAGCTGTGCAGCCCCACCCACCAGCGGTCCCGCGCGTCGGTGAAGGCATGGGCCCCGCTCGGTCCGAAGCCGACCTTTCCCCCGGTCAGCATCGGTTCGCCCGCCGGCAGGCAGGGCCCGAGCGGCCCTTTGCACGACGCGGTCGCCACCACCTGCCGTCCACCGAGCGACGACGCGGCCGAATAGAGCAGATGGTGACGCCCGCGGGCTGAGATCATCGATGGTGCCGAGATCCGCCCCTGCTGCCAGGACAGGCTCGGGCGGAGCATGACGGCGGGTTCGCCGGTGAGCACGAGTCCGTCGGACCGCAGCCGCGCCGCCCACAGGGTGGGCGGCGCGCCGTGGTTCCGGTCCGAGCCGCCGCCCGCACCGGGGCTTGCCCAGGCCAGGTAGGCGCGTCCGGCTTCGTCAACGAAGGGACTCGGATCCGAGCTGCCGCCGTCCGCGGTCTGGCAGATGAAGGGCGCGAGGGAGGTGTCGACGAACGGACCGTCGGCGGAGTCGGCGGTCGCCGCGGAGATACAGCGGACGCCGAGGCCACGCACGGCCGTCGCGTAGTACATGACGAACCCGTGGCCGAAGGCGCCGACGGCAGCCGGGCCGAGGCCGCCCGCGGGGTCGGCCCAGGGCGRCAGGGCGCGCAGCGCGGCCGGCTCGATCGTCCAGCTCCGGCGGTCCCGGCTGGAGAGCACGTCAACGGTGCCGGGGGAGTCCGGGTCCACACCGAAGGCATAGGTTGTCCGGTTGCGGGTGATCAGGGACGGGGCTGAGAACTCGATCCCGGGGACGAGGACGGCCCGGGAACCCGGGCCCGGACCGGACCTGGCAAGGTACAACCCGCCTAGGACGATGATGATGACGACCACGGCGGGCTGGCGCCGGACGAAGTCGATCAGACCCTGAGCGAGCCCGGCGCCCTTCTCTCCGGCCATCCCGCCACCATCCTCAGGGCAAGTATCTGAGTAAGCATCTAATGGCAGAGTGTATTCGCGGTCAGCTCGACCTCACCGGACGCGGGTCGGTGCCGGTTCGGTCGGTGCCGGTTCCACCTGCGCCGGCTCGGCGGACAGCTTGTGCAGCAGAGCGGCACTGCGGGCGTTCACCCCGACCAGGTTCACCTGCGTGCCGCGTTCGCGRTACTTCGCGCGCACGTCGTCGAGGGCGGTGACCGCCGCCGAGTCGAGAAGGTGGGCCTCCGAGAGGTCGATGACCACCCGTTCGGGGTCGCACGCGTAGTCGAAGGCGTTCACCAGATCACTGGTCGATGCGAAGAACAGCGTGCCCTGGACGACGTAGATCCTCTCCCGGCCCTCCGGGTCGAGCACGCTGGTCACCAGCGCCAGGTTCGCGGCCCGGCGGGTGAACAGCAACGCGGCCAGCATGACGCCCACCCCGACGCCGTAGGCGAGGTTGTGGGTGGGCACCACGACGGCGACGGTCGCCACCATGACCGCGGTCTCGCCGCGGGGCATCCGGCGCAGCGTCGAGGGCTGGATGCTGCGCCACTCGAAGGTCATGACCGACACCAGGATCATCACCGCGACCAGCGCCGACATCGGGATGACCCGCACGAGGTCGCGCAGCGGGACGACCAGCATGAGCAGGAAACCGCCGGCGGCGAAGGTCGACAGCCGGCCCCGCCCGCCCGAGTTGACGTTCACCATCGTCTGGCCGATCATGGCGCAGCCGCCCATCCCGCCGAAGAACCCGTTGACGATGTTGGCGACACCCAGGCCCCAGGATTCGCGGTTCGGGTCATGCGTGGTGTCGGTCAACCGGTCCACGATCTGCGCGGTCAGCAGCGTCTCCACCAAGCCGACGGCGGTGAGCGCCACCACGTACGGGGCGATGATCCGCAGTGTCTCCCAGGTCAGCGGCACGTCGGGCACACCGGGGACGGGCAGTGAGCTCGGCAGCCGGCCCTCGTCGCCGACGGTAGGGACGGAGATGTCGAAACCGGCGGTGACGAGGGTGAGGACCGCCACCGCCACGAGCGGCGGCGGGACCGCTCTGGTCAGGCGGGGGAGAGCCAGCAGGATAGCGAGGCCCGCGGCGACGAGGGCGTAGACCTGCCACGACTTGCCGATCACGTGCGGCATCTGCGCGGTGAAGATGAGGATGGCCAGCGCGTTGACGAAGCCGATCATCGCGCTCTGCGGGACGAACCGCATCAACCGTGCCACCCCGAGCCGGCCGAGCACAAACATCAGCAGGCCCACCCCGATGGTCGTCGCCAGCAGGTAGTTCAGGCCGTGATCGCGGACCAGGGGGGCGGCGACGAGGGCCATGGAGCCTGCCGCCGCCGAGATCATCGCCGGGCGTCCGCCGGTGAACGCGATGACCACCGAGATGGTGAACGACGCGAACAGACCGACCTTCGGATCGACCCCCGCCACCACGGAGAAGGAGATCGTCTCCGGGATCAGCGCGAGCGCGGTCACCAGGCCGGCGAGCAGTTCCACCCGGATGTGACGAACTCCCGGCCAGCGGCCGGTGCGGCGGCGGGAGTACCAGGGGCCGCTGGGGGCCGTCCGGCGAACGGAGCCCCCGGCGTCGGCGGCCTCTCGGGCGGTTACATCAGGCACGGCGGCGGCCTCCCCTGCCCTGCGACGAGGGGGCTGCCTTCCCCGAGTCCGGTTAGTCCCACCCGACTATACAAAGCCGGTTTCGTCGTGACAGTAGGTGGGTTCGCCGGTCAGGCCCKAGGCGCGCCGAGGCGTACCAGATCGCGCTGCATCTGGTCGATCTCCATTGACTGGGCGAGCACCATCGCCCTGGCCATCGCCCGTACCCGGTCCTCACCGGCGTGCATCGCCGCGTACTGGGCCATGGCCAGCCCCCCCTGATGGTGGTGCACCATCAGGGTAAGGAAGAGGACGTCGAGGTCATGGCCCCGGATCGAGGCCAGCCGTTGCAGTTCGGCGGGGGTCGCCATGCCCGGCATGCGCGCGGTGTCCCGCGGGTCGCTGGACGCGTCCTGCGCCGCACCCCCGGCCAGGCCCGGCAGGTCCATGCCGGGCATGGCGGCGCCAGGCCCGGCATGACCGTCATGCCCGCCCGAGGCGCCGTTGACGGTGCGGGAGTCCCGCATCCACCGCATCGGTGTCCCGGAGGTGGACTGGGGCCGCCCCCATCCGGACAGCCATGAGGACATGATGCCGATCTCGCGTTGCTGGGTCAGCGCGATGTCCTGGGCCACGCTGCGGGTGTCCTGGTCACCGCCGTGACTGAACTCGATCATGGCCATCTGCACGGCCTGGGCGTGATGCTCGGACATGTCCCGGGCGAAGCCGACATCGACCGACCCCTCGTCCGGTGACCGGCTGGCGAGGTTGCCCAGCGCCGCGCCGGCCGCCAGCAGGCCGGYCAGCACGGCGAGCACCATCGGCGTCCACCACAGCCGGCTTCGGGCCCAGCGGCGCCGCGGCCGCGCGTCACTCCCGCGCGCCGCATCGCCATCGCTGGCCGGCGGGTCGTTGCCGGCTGGCCGGTTGTCGTCCGTCGTCGTCATGATCCCCTCGGCTGGGCGGGTGGGTTGCCCGGGCAGGTGGTCAAACGTGCAGGTGGGAGTTGAAGACGAACGTCCGCTTGCCCACCTGCACGCGGGTGCCGGGGATCAGGGGAGCCGGCTGGTGCGGGCTCAGCGGCGTCCACACGGTCGCCTCCGGCGGGGCGATGTAGGTGCCGTTCGCCGAACCCTGGTCGGTGATGACCGCGTCCCAACCGTTGAGGGTGATGACGGCATGCACCCGGGAGACGGCGCTCTCACCGTCCTCGACCGGCAGCGCCCGTGCCTTCCCGGCCCGGACCGCATCGTCGCGGTCCGGCTGGCGGCCGATCACCAGGTCCATGTCGACGTTCATGGTCTGGCCGTCGTCGAAGACGAGGACGCCGACGGGCGGCCGGGGACCCCAGACCGTGCGGGTGTTCTGCTGGGCGAGCGACAGGCCGCACTCGGAGCAGTACGGCGCCTGCGGGTGGTTGAAGTGGCCGTTGGCGCACAGCACACCCTCGACCTGAGGCTCGCCGCTGCTCGGCAGCATCGTCGGTGCCTCGTCGTCCTCGATGAGGTCGGAGACGGTGAAGCTCTGGCCCGGGAGCTGGGTCAGGGCGTCGTGCTCGTCGTCGGTGAGGTCGTCGCCCAGACCGTCGGAGAGGCCCTCGCGGTGGCCGACGGGCCCGGCGTGGCCGTGCCTGCCACCCAGATCGCTCCCGGCACGCGGGACCGAGTCACGCTGGGCCAGCTCGGTGGGCGGATCTTCGTCGAGCTCGTCGAGCTCGTCGAGGTCGGCCGCCTGCGTCGGTTCGGCGGCGGCGCGGCGTCGATGGGCCTCCTCCTCCTTGCTGAGCAGGGGGGCGAGCGCCGGCGGGGTGGTCGGCATCGGATCGGGGGCGCGGGTTCCCGGCGTGGGGATGGGCGCGGCGCCGGTCATYGGCTCCCGGACCGGATCGAATCCGGCGAGCAGCTGCTCGGCGGAGGCCTTCGGCGCGGGCAGCGACGGCGTGTCGCTGAGCAGCAGACTCACCCCGATCCCGGGCACGGCCCCGATGCGCAGGTCAAGCGGGAAACCGAGATCGCCGAGCCCGCCGGGGAAACCCGTCGGCCCGACCAGGCCGGTGGGGCCGACGTCGATCCGGCTGATCTCGGTGGGCAGTAGCCGGTCGACCCACGTGGCCGAGTCGACGCCGGAGAGCGTCACTCCGCAGCTGCCCGTCGCGACGACGTCCATCGCCCCGTGGACCAGCGCGGCGACCCGGTCATTGACCGTGGTCAGCAGGCTGAAGTCGGGCACCCGATCCGGATCGGCATCGGCCAGCAGCCCCGCGACCCGACGCACCAGCCGGCGACCCATGGTCGACGCGGTGGCGCCCACCTCGGCAGCGACCTCGGCGCACAGCGCCAGCAGCCTGGTGGTCGTCTCGGCCGTCTCCGCCCGGCCGGCACAGGCGACGATGAGTGCGCCGGGCAGCCGGACGACCACTCCCGTCCGATCTCCGCGCCCGGATTCCACGACCACCCGGAAACGGTCCAGTCCCGCCATGACCTCGCCCCTCGTATCCCGCACCCCGGAGGATCCCGACCTTGAAGGATCCCGCATTCCGAACATCGGTGCCGATCTTCAGGCTATCGGCTCCGGTGCGTGTCCTCGCCGCCTATCCTGCCGTGCCGCGCCGGCACCGGAAACCGCCTGTGGTCACCGCGCACCTGTGGTCACCGCGTACCTGTGGTCACCGCGCACCTGTCCTCGGGTCGGTCACCCCAGCGCGCGGTCGAGATGGATCGCGGCACTGATCAGGGCGAGGTGGGTGAACGCCTGCGGGAAGTTGCCGAGCGCTTCCCCGGAGGAACCGATCTCCTCGGCGTAGAGCCCCACATGGTTGGCGTAGGTGAGCATCTTCTCGAAGACCATCCGGGCCTCGGCGACCCGACCGGCCCGGGTCAGTGCCTCCACGTACCAGAACGAGCACAGGTTGAAGGTGCCCTCGTCACCCGTGAGGCCGTCGCTGCCGTCCGCGGCGTACCGGCGCACCAGACTGTCGCTGACCAGGTCCCCGCTGAACCGTTCCAGGGTCGACAGGAACCGGGGGTCGGTGGGGCCGGAGAACTTCACCAGCGGCATGCACAGCAGGGATGCGTCCATCCGTGGTGAGCCGGGGAACTCCATGTAGGCGCCGCGGGCGGGGTTCCACGCCTCGTTCTGGACGAACCGGTAGGCCCGCCCGGCGTAGTCCTTCCATTCGTTCGTCGGCCCGGGCAGGCCGCGCTGGCGCGAGATCCGGCAGGCCCGTTCGAAGGCGACCCAGGTCATCACGGCCGAGTAGGTGAAGCGCTGGCGCCCACCCCGGGTCTCCCAGATGCCCTCGTCCGGTTCGTCCCAGTGCCTGGCCAGCCAGTCGAGCTGGCGGCCCAGCGCCTCCCAGAGCTGGAAGGAGATCGGGACCTGCTTGTTGTACAGGTACACCGAGTCCATCAGCTCGCCGTAGATGTCGAGCTGGAGCTGCGTGGCGGCGGCGTTGCCGATGCGCACCGGCTTCGAGCCGCGATAGCCGGACAGYTGGTCGAGGACCAGCTCGTCCAGGTCGGCGTTGCCGTCCACGCTGTAGAGCACGTAGAGCCCGCAGTGCTTGGGTGCCTCGTGACATCGCTGTTCGAGCCAATCCATGAACGCCGCGGTCTCGTCGGTGAATCCGAGCGCCATCAGCGCGTACACCGTGAAGGCCGCGTCGCGGATCCAGGTGTAGCGGTAGTCCCAGTTGCGCACGCCGCCGAGCTCCTCGGGTAGCGAGGTGGTCGGCGCGGCCACCAGCGCCCCGGTGGGCCGGTAGACGAGCAGTTTGAGGACGAGAGCGCTGCGTAGCACCATCTCCCGCCACCGGCCGTGATAGCGCCCGCGCCGGATCCAGGCCTGCCAGTAGTTCAGCGTCCGGGTGAACAACGTCTCCGCCTCGCCGATGATCAATGGGCGGATGGTCGAGTTCCATTCGAGCACGATGTCGGCACACTCGCCCATCGCCAGCTCGAACTCGGCGACCACGGCCRTGGCCTCGACGCGCAGCGGCAGGGCCGTGCGCAGCACAAGGGTGCCGGCGGTCGACTCGAACACCGCGCCCGAACCAGGCACCAGGGTGACGGTGTGCGGGGCCCGGCCGTAGTCGAACCGGGGGTCGCAGCGCAGCCGGAACGTGGCGGTTCCACGCACCGCTCGGGCCTGGCGGACCACGACGTGCGGTGTCTCGGTGACGTCGCTGTCCACCGGGACCATGAAGTCGATGACCTCACCGACCGCGCGGGGGGCGAGGAAACGGGTCATCAGGATGTTCGAGTCGGGGAGGTAGAGCTGCCTGGCCCGGGAGTCCGGACAGTGGATACGGAACGATCCGCCACGGTCGGCGTCCAGCAGACTCGCGAAAACCGACGGCGCGTCGAAGCGCTGCGGGCAGTACCAGTCGATCGTGCCGTCCGTGGCGACCAGGGCCACGGTACGCAGGTCGCCGATGACCGCGTGCTCTTCGATGGGCGGATAGTCGGTGTCGGGCATTCGTGGGCTCCGCGAAGCGTGACCGGCCGAGGTCGGCCGTGGGGGTTGCGGACAGGGGGGAGGATGGACCGTGTCGCCGCGGCCCGCTAGGAGCCGCCCGCGTCCTCCGACCGCCGCCGGTCGCCACGCGATTCGGTGGCAACCAGGCGAAGGTAACCCGTGGCGGAGTCCACGGGACCATCACCGGGCATAAGCCACAGTGGCCGCGGCGAGCCGGTGAACGTGCGATGCCGGCGGTGGTTCGCGGCCACATCGGTGGCTACCAGGATCGTTGGCACCGGTTCACCGGTGCGAAACGGTGGTTCCCGGCGCGGGTGTGCGGGTGTTGCGGATGCGCCCTGGTGGGGTCTCGGCGCTCGGGCCCTCACAGTGGCCACCTACGATCACGCCATGGCCGCCCACCCGCCGATCGCCGAGGACGGTCGTGCCGCGTTGGTGATGTTCGCCCGGGGTGACCGGGTCTTCCCCGTTGACGACCTCGGTGGCGGGGTCTGGTCGCGGCGCGGCACGGTACTCGCCGTCCACCCGGCCGGCCGTCGCGAACCGGCCGGGAACGCCGACCCCGTGBGGGTCGAGTCGGCCCGCGGCGTGACCCCCGTCACGGCCCGAGCGACTGTGCTGTGGGACGACGGCACCGCGGAGGTGATGGCGGAGGACCAGYTGTGCCTCGTCTACGACCAGGAGGCACCCGTCGGTATCCGGGTCGTCACGCTGCCGATGGTCGAGCCGGTGGACGTGGTGCAGCACGGTGGCCACGTCGTGCTGGTCCTGCGCGACGGTCTACTGACACCCGCCGACGTGGAGATCCTGCGCGGCAAGCTGCGCTCGGTGCGTGCGGCGCTGGCCTCCACGCGGCCGGATCCGTCGTCCGTCGCCGAGCTGCGCCGCCGGGATCTCGACCTGCTGCGGGCTCTGATCGCCCAGCTGACCGGGGGATAGCCCGACACCGGGGGGACAAGCCCGGCTCGGTGCCGGATGGCTCAGGACGTCGAGTAGGGACCGGGGCGCACCCCGGGGCCGTAGGCGTTGCCGTTCATGCCGGCTCGCGGCTGCTCGGTCATCGCCTGGCTGACCTTCGACGCGATCGCCTCCGTGAGCCGGATCGCCTGGGTCAGCGACAGGTTCAGCACGATCTCGCTGTCATCGGTCATCGCGAAGCGTACCGACACATCCGCCATGGTGGTTCCTCCCAGTCTCGGCCCGCCCGACACCCGTCTCCGGTGGTTGGAGGTCGGAGGGAGGCCCGTTTGGGCGCTCACTGCCGCACGGCCTCGGGGCATGGTGACCACCCCACCCTCYCGGATCGACTTCTCGAGCTGTACGCGACCCCCCCGTTCAAGGGCCAGGGCGGTGCTGCTAGTGGCATCCTGGTCCGACTCTTCGTGACCGTCCAACTTCGATAACCCCTGTCGCCGCGGCTGTCGCCGTTCCAGCTTGCCGATTCGTAATGGTTGCATCGCCTACGGTGGTGATGCCACGAATGGGGTGCGGAGCCGTGAGTCGGATCACGTTGAGGCGACGCCGTGGGGCCTCGTCGGGGGTCCACGGGTCGGCGCTGTGGGCCTGGTGTGGTGTCCTGTCAGATCCAGCCCGGGAACCACATCCGGGCGCGCCACGAGGAGTAGGGGATCACCTCGGCGGCCAGGATCGGGTAGAAGTACGCGAAGAGCAGCACGACGATGATCGTGTAGACCCCGACCGACAGCGCCCCGACCAGGCGGCGGGTCTCCGACGCCTCGCGCGGGCCGAGGACGAGCCCGGCCAGCGCCGTGATGGCGAGGACCAGGAACGGCAGCGACGGCAGCGCGTAGAAGAAGAACATCGTGCGGTTCGGGAACAGYAGCCACGGCACGAAGGCCGAGCCGAACCCGACCAGCACCAGGGCCGCCCGCCAGTCCCGCCGGGAGACCCACCAGGCGAGCATCGCGACCAGTGCCGCCGTGCCGACCCACCAGATCGCCGGGTTGCCCAGGGCGATGACCTCCCGGGAGCAGCCGGCCGGATCGTGGCAGCCCGAGGTCCCGTACGCCGGCGAGGAGTAGTAGTACGCGACCGGCCGCGCCATCACCAGCCAGCTCATCGGATGCGACGCGAAGGCGTGCCCCTCGTGGAGTCCCTCGTGGAACTTCAGCACCGCCATCTGGTACTTCCACCAGCCGTGCCACGCGGCGCCGAAACCGTTGCCGTAGTAGTGGCGGTAGTAGCCGCCGTCGGTGACGAACCAGCCGGTCCAGGTGGCGAGGAAGGTCACGATGGGGACGAGTACGAACGCGGCGAACCAGGCCGGGCTGTCCCGGCGCAGTGCTCCCAGCACGGGTCGGCGGGCTCCGCCGGTGCGCCGTGCTCCGATGTCCCACGCGAGGGCGAGCGCCGCGAAGCCGATGATCGTGTAGAGGGCGCTCCACTTCACCCCCATGGACAGTCCCAGGGCCGCTCCGCAGGCCAGCCGCCAGGGGCGGAACCCCAGCCGCGGCCCGTACATGTCGAGGAGGCGGTCGGCCCGGGTGGGCGGAGCCGTCGTGGTCGGGCCGCCGTCCGGGCCGGCGTCCGTACCGCCGTCCGGGCCGGCGGCCTCGTCCCCCAGGGGTGCTGAGCCGGGGCTGGAACCAACCGGTTCCAGCCGGTCGGCGAGCCGGCGGCGGCCGTCGTCCCGGTCGAGCAGCAGACAGGCCAGCGCTACGACGACGCCGGTCATCAGGAAGATGTCGAGGATCCCGATGCGGCTCTGCACGAACTCCAGCCCGTCGAGGGCGAGGAGCAGACCGGCGAAGCAGCCCAGGAGCGTGGAGCGGAACATCCGTCGGGCGGCGCGGGCGAGGACCAGGACGGCGAGCGTCCCGAACAGCGCGGACGAGAACCGCCAGCCGAGCTCCGGACTGCCGTGCGGGACCCCGGCACAGTCGGTATAGCCGAACAGGCCCTCGGAGGCGGCCATCAGCCATTTGCCGAACGGCGGATGGACGACGTAGGCCGGACCGGAACAGGTCGTCGAGTTGATCTCATACCCGGCCGTCAGCAGGCCCCAGGCGTCCTTGGTGTAGTAGACCTCGTCGAAGTAGATCCCGCGGGGCTCCGTGAGGTGYCAAAAACGCAGCAGCCCGGCGACGATCGCGACGGACAGGGTCGCCAGCCACCCCATGAGCGGCGACCGCGGCATCGGTGGACACAGCCGCTCACGCACCGAGAGCGCCCGACCGCCGGCCGGGCCGRCGGAATCCGGGCCGGTCACCCGCGCCGCGTCCCCGCGACCGGTCGCCGTCCAGGGCAGGTGAGCCGTCGTCGCCGTCACACCGATCAGGGTAGGTCCTGGCTCCTGACAGACTGGTCGGGTGTCCGGGACCCTGGTGCTGTGCGGTGCCCCCATCGGCGACGTCCGGGACGCCAGCCCTCGGCTCGGCGAGATCCTCGCCACCGCGGATGTGATCGCCGCCGAGGACACCCGCCGGGTCCTACGGCTGGCGCACGCGCTCGGCGTGACGGTGTCCGGGCGGATCGTGTCGTGCTACGACGCGGTGGAAGGCGCCCGGGCCGCCCAGCTCACCGACTACCTGCGCCAGGGCGCCACCGTCGCGCTCGTCACCGACGCCGGGATGCCCGCCGTCTCCGACCCCGGGTTCCGGGTCGTGGCCGCGGCCGCCGCCGCGGGGATGGCCGTGACCGTCGTTCCCGGTCCGTCCGCCGTCACCGCGGCCCTGGCCGTCAGCGGGCTGCCGACGGACCGCTGGACCTTCGAGGGCTTCCTGCCGCGCAAGGGCGGCGATCGGCGTGGACGCCTTCGCGACCTGGCCGGCGAGCCGCGGACGATGGTGTTCCTGGAGTCCCCGCACCGGCTCGTGGCCGGCCTGCGCGACCTCGTCGCGGCCTTCGGCGCCGACCGGCCGGCGGTGCTCTGCCGCGAGCTGACGAAGACCTTCGAGGAGATCGTCCGCGGCGACCTCGCCGATCTGCTCGGCTGGGCCACCGACGGCCGGGTCATCCGGGGGGAGTTCACGCTGGTGGTCGCCGGCGGTGCCCGGGGCCGGGCCGAGCCGAGCGGGGCCGAACCAGGCGGGGCCGGGCTGAGCGGGGCCGAACCGATCATCGACGGCAGGATCCTCGTCGCCGAGGTAGCCCGACGAACCTCGGTGGGGATGTCCCCGAAGGACGCGCGCAAGGCCGTGGCCGCCGAGTACGGCGTCTCCCGCAACGAGGTCTATGCCGCGGAGCTCGCCGTCCGGGCCGGGGACCGGGCTGGCGGGCGCTGAGCACGGTCGGCGGTCAGCAGTGGCGTTGGAGAACGAGGGCCTTGCCCAGCGCCGCCCRCTCGTAGGCGATCACGTACGGCCAGGCCCGGCGGGGGGGCGGGACCCCCTGCATCCGCGTCTCGCCGTCATAGCAACGGGCGAGGCGCAGCCGGGCGCGCGTGCTCTGCGAGGTCGAGGCGACGACTATGAGTGAATGCCACCCGCGGCGTGCCGCCGCCGCGGAGGTCCACCGCGACTCGCCCTGGGTCGTCCGCGGATCGGGCGAGAAACAGATCACCTCCACCCCGGGAATGGGCCCGGGGCACGGGTCCTTCTCCGTCGGCGCCGAGACCGCGAGCACGGGTGCGTAGCCGGCCCGCGCGAGTGCGACGGCGCGTTCGAGCCGTCCCGGGCTCCCGGCGAACATGACGATCGCGTCCACCGGGGCGGGAGCATCCTGGTGCGGAAAGACGAACAGCCGGGCCGTCGCCACCGCGAAGGCCACCGTCAGGCCGCCGAGGATGCCCACCGCGGCCCGGCGGCGCCACGGCCTCGTGGGAACACGACCGAGTGGACCCGCCGTCATGTTTCCCCCTCCGCGGCCCGCGCAGGTGCCGCCGTAGAGCTTCTCAGTACCACGGCGGCACCCGAACCAACCACCGTTCACCCGCTCCGGGTGGTCCACCGCTCCGGACGGTTCACCCGCTCCGGACGGTTCACCCGCCCCGGACGGTCCGCTGGCGGCGGAGAGCCACTCACGTGGTGGGGAGTGTGCGTGAGGCCGGAGGCGTCCGAGGCTGCGTGGGCGTGGGCGTGGGCGTCCCCGGCGAAGTCCGAGACGCCATCCCCGGTCGGCTGGTGAACAGCCGGGGATGGGCGAACGGTGCCCGCGCCGACTCACGGGGCCAGACCGTCCGGGAGGCACCGGCCTGCCACTGCACGATCGGGATCTGGTGGCCGACCTGGAGCCCCGTCGCCTCGTCCAGCCGGAAGCGACCGAGCAACGTGGTCGTGTCGATGCCCCGGGCGGCGGCGAGCACGGAGGCATCCTGCACGCCTCCGCAGTAGCGAATGGCCCGTCCCAGGATCAACCCGGTGACGTAGGCCCAGGCCGCCGTTTCGGTCGGCGCGACGCCGTGCAGGGCGGTGAAGTCGGCGGTGAACTCCCGCGCGGTCGGGCCGGTCGCGGTCGGCTGGGTGCTCTCGGGCATCCAGCTGCCCGGCGCCAGCAGCTGCTCGCGCAGGTCGCCCAGGCTCGCGGTGGCCTGCGCGCTGACGGCCGTGGAGAAAGCGGCCGCCCGCCACGGCCGGCGCAGCAGGATGTTCGCCGCCGCCAGCTCGTCGTCCGGGCCGGCGTGGACGATGAGGATGTCGCCCGGGGGCAGCCGGGTCGCGGCGAGGGCGGCCTTGCCCGGGGGGAAGACGTGCGAGGCCACCTCGAACGACTGCGCCACCGCGGCGGCCTTCGTCACCGATGTGATCTCGACGGCGGTGTCCCCGGAGGCGAGCAGGACGACCTTGCGGGCCCGTCGATCGGCCGCCCGTACGGCGGCGAGGACCCCGCGCGGCCAGGTCGAGGTGGCCGCGGCGATGTTCACGACGTTCGGGAACGCCTGCCGGACGAAGCGCGTGGACGGGGCGCCGGTGTTGAAGACCACCCGGTCCGTCGAGGCGCAGGCCGCGAGTGCCGCCCGGTGGCCGTAGGGTCCGAGCAGGGCGTCCGGCCCCGCGGCCACCGCGGCGCGCATGGCGGCGGCCGAATCGGGATACGCGTCGTAGGCGGTGAGACTCACCTCGTCCCAGGGCAGTGGGAGGCGTTCGTCACGCGCCCACAGGGTGACCCCTCGTAGCCCGGCGAGGCCTTGGGCGGCATCGGGACCGGTCAGCGGGGTGACCAGGGCAACGGTCAACGGTGTCGTCATCGCGTGGGGTCCTTGCGCTTGCTCACCCGATTAGCGTCCCATGCCGGGTTGTCTGGCACACCCGGCGGCGGTCGTAGACTTCAGACCTCAGGAAACGAAGGGCGGGCACGAGAGGGCGGGTGAGGTGGCGCGAAACTCTGGCCGGTCGGGTGATCCGCCGCCACCGCCGGACCCTCTTCCCGTGGCCGTGGTCGACAGCCACTGTCATCTCGACCTGATGGGCACCGAAGTTCCGGCGGCGATCGCGGCGGCCCGGGCGGTCGGTGTCACGCGGGCCGTCACCGTCGGCATCGACCTGCCCACCAGCAGATGGCAGGCCGAGGTTGCCGCGGCGCATCCGGAGATCTACGCCGCCGTCGCGATTCATCCCAACGAGGCGGCCCGGGGG
>NZ_MRUJ01000219.1:0-13304 GCF_002099325.1 Frankia sp. KB5
GGATCGGGAGAGAGCGGGTCAGCTCATGCGCCTCGTGCTCAACGTCATCTGGTTGGTATTCGGTGGTTTCTGGCTTGCCGTCGGCTATGCCCTCGCGGCGCTTGTGTGCTTCATTCTCATCGTCACGATTCCCTTCGGGATCGCCGCCCTGCGGATGGCGAACTTCACCCTGTGGCCGTTTGGACGGCGCATTGTCGACCGACCCGGCGCCGGCGGGGCGTCCCTGGTCGGAAACGTGCTGTGGATCCTGCTGGCCGGTTGGTGGTTGGCACTGGGACATCTCACCACCGGCCTGGCACTCTGCCTCACCATCATCGGTATCCCGCTCGGGTTGGCGAACTTCAAACTGATCCCGGTCTCGCTGCTGCCGCTGGGTAAGGAGATCGTGGACGTCGACGCCCCCGCGGTCGGAGCTCGCGCGGCATTCTGAGCCGCCGCGGCAGGTCGAGCGTGCTCGGACCGTGYCGCGCCGCCRCGCGAACAGAATGYCGGCCGCATGATCACAACGACATGATCGACTATGCCGTCCCGCTCCACCGGTAGCGTCGCCAGCATCGCATACGTGCTTATACCGGTCTCATCTCGGGCGTCRCTCGCAGATCGGAGCATTCCGTAGGCGACAGCAGGCCCACAATGGTGTAGTAGATTTGATGGTGTGGAATGTGCGCGCAGGCCAGGAGGGTGACGCGGAAACCTCTGGGCTCCCGAGGAGGGAGGTGRAATCATCGTGGACATCTGGGATGACCTTGCGCAGCGTAACAGCGCTCACCTGCGGGAACGATTCCTGACGGGGGACCTGGTAGCGGAAGGACCACAAAACGCGATTTTGGGTTCGTGGTGGCGCAGCCAGGTACTGAACGTGAGCCCGGACCGGTGCTCCCCCGTCTATGATCCGGATCTTGATCTGGACACGCGCCTGGTCCGCGCGGCCGACCCGGTACTCGACCGACTGGCATCCATGATCGCCGGGACCTGGGTGTGCGTGTGTCTCACCGACGACCAGGCAAGAATACTGGCGCACCGGGTCGGTGAGGCATCCTTCGGCCTACACCCTGGGTTCTGCGTCGCCGAGCACCTGGTCGGCACCAGCGCCGTAGCCCTCGCCCTCGTGGAAAGGCGCCCCRCCCGCGTCTCGGGCGCCGAGCACTTTGCTGACCTCTACCAACCGGACGCGTKCATATCCGCTCCCGTCCGCGACCCCCTCAGCGGGCGTATCGAAGGCGTGTTCAGCCTCATTTGCAGGCTCGCCGAGGCGAATCCGTCGGCGGAAGCCATGGTGGGGGAGGCTGGCCGCGCTATCGAACATCGCCTGCTGGAACAGGCGAGCGAGCGGGAACGCGCCTTGCTCCTGGCGTACCGGCAGGCCAAACACCGGATGCGGATACCGGCTGGCGGCGCACAGTTTCCGCTTGATCTCGATGCCGGGTCCGGCATCGAGATCAAGCACGATACTCGGCTGGTTTTGCAGGAGAAGGCCGCTGAACTGATCGCAGCGGGCCGGCCGACCGCCATCGAGGTATCCCTGCCGCACGGTCAGACTGCCACGCTGGTGTGCAGGGAGGTACGGACGCACTCCGCAGTGGCCGGGCTGGCCGTCGAGGTCGTCCTTCCCTTCGGGCCGCCCCGTCGCCTCATGACCAGCGCCGCGGCTGTGGCAGGACACCTCAACAGCCAGCCGCGGGGGGCCGACGCCGGTGCCCCGTCGGCGCCGGGGCTTTTCCTGCCGTATGCCGCGCTCAGCGCGCCCAGGCCGACGCCGCGACTGCCGGCGGGTGCACCCGACGCCACCCGCCCGGCCAGCACACCCGTGGCCAGTGCGTACCCGGCCAGCCGGCAGCCCGCCATCGGCGCGTCACTGCTGGCGATCGGGGAACAGGGAATCGGCCGTCTCGCGGTGGCGGCACGGCGACGCCTCACCCTGCTGTACGAGGCCAGTATGCACATCGGGACCACCCTCGACGTGACTCGGACCGCCGAGGAACTGGCCCAGGCAGCCGTGCCCGAACTCGCCGACGTCGTCACGGTGGACCTGTCGGAGTCTGTTCTGCGGGGCGAGGACTCGCTGCGTCCGACCGCACTGCTGCGCCGCGCCGCCCTGCACGGCATCCAGGAAGGCCTCGCTCTCTACCCGGCCGGTCACCAGATCAGCTTCCTGCCCTCCACGCCGCAGGCTCGGTGCCTGGCCAGCGGGCGAGCGGTGCTCGAGGCCGACCTGCACGCGGCTCCCGGTTGGCAGGCCCAGGACCCCGAACGCGTCGAGCAACTCCTCGCGCAGGGGATCCACTCGCTCATCACCGTCCCCCTGTGCGCCCGCGACGTGATGTTCGGGGTGGCCAGTTTCTGCCGCTCCCGGCAACCAGAGCCCTACGAGGACGACGACCTGGCCCTGGCCGAGGAGTTGGCCGCCCGCGCGGCGCTGTGCCTGGACAACRCCCACCGCTACACCCGCGAACGAYAGCTGCACCACCAGGCCCTGCACGATCCGCTGACCGACCTGGCGAACCGCACGCTGTTGACGGCCCGACTGCAACGCGGACTTGCCCGGCGCCTCCACGACAATACGCAGGACGACACGCAGCTTGCACTACTGTTCTGCGACCTCGACGACTTCAAGAGCGTCAACGACAGATTCGGGCACGCGGCCGGCGACGACCTGCTTCGCGTAACCGCGGGTCGGCTGACGAGTTGCGCCCGTAGCACCGACACGGTTGCCCGCATCAGCGGCGACGAGTTCGCGGTCCTGCTGGAAGGCGGCTGCGTCGACCCCGAGTCCATCGGGCGGCGGATCCTGGAAACACTCCGCGTACCCTTGGTACTCGCCGGAACGGTTCATACAACCCAGGCCAGCATTGGGCTGGTCGTTGTCGACCCCGGCACTCAGGCCACCGCGGAAAGCGTGCTGAAACAGGCGGACTCCGCCATGTACGCCGCAAAACGGCGGGGTAAGGGCACCCTGGTGGTGTACCGGCCGGAGCTGTGCCCCGCCAGCGCCGAGGACGCCCTGCGCACCAGCCTCACCCACGCCGTACGCGGCGAGGATGGCGGCGGTACCCTCAACGTCAGCTATCAGCCGATCATCGAGCTCCACACCGGTCGGACCGTCGGTGTCGAGGCGGCGCTTCGGTGGGACGACCCGTCCTCCCGATCCGTTCCCCACCACCGTCTCACCCTCACCGCCCAGCAGACCGGGCTGGCCCCCGCACTGGAGCACATCCTGCTCGACCGGGCCTGCCGTGACCTCGGCCGATACCGAAGCACGGGCCATCCGGAGGTGGCCCTCCACATCCCCGTCTCGATCCTCGATGCCGCTGACGCCCGGTTCACGACCGAGGTGGTCAATGCTCTGACCGTCCACCACCTGCCACCCGATGCTCTCGTGCTCCGCGTCGCCGGCGCGACGCACCACACCGATCAGGCTGCCCTGCGGGCGCTGCGCGGACTGGCCGCACGAGGTATCAGGCTCGCGATCACCTATCCCGACGCCGAGGACCTCTCGTTCGATCCCCTTCTGCCGCTTCCCGTCCAGATCATCGTGCTCGACGCCGCCGCCACCCGGCACCTGACCGAATCGCTGACCGACGGYCGCACCCCCGGGGAAGAAGAAAACGACGGCACGCTGCGCACGGCGTTCCTCGCCACCATCCGCGGACTGGGCATTTCACTGCTGGGCACCGGCATCGCTGACGCGAAGCAGGCCGCCACCCTCGCGCACAGCGGCTGYGGYCTTGGCCAGGGCAGCCTCTTCGGCGGACCCGCACCGCTCGCCGACATCCCCGGCAGGTATCCGACATGAGGTAGCCGCCATGTCTCCAGTGCGCGGCACTGACCCTCGACTCTCCAGTGCGCGGCACTGACCCTCGACTCTCCAGTGCGCGGCACTGACCCTCGACTCTCCAGTGCGCGGCACTGACCCTCGACTCTCCAGTGCGCGGCACTGAAAATGCCTTGACCTGATGTTGGGTTGACGTCGTAGGGTCGCAACACGTCTGCAGTGTGCTTACCCACCGTTGTCGCGATCTACCGGTTCGACCACCAGCCGCCACCGAGAGGGACCGTATGCTGATCCGACTTCTGCGGGCTCACCTCGGCCCCTACGGCCGGCCGATCTCGATACTGGTCCTTCTGCAGCTGGTGGCGACGATCGCCATGCTCTACCTCCCCACCCTCAACGCCGACATCATTGATCGTGGAGTGGTCATCGGCGACACCGGCTACATCATGCGTATCGGTGGACTCATGCTCGGTGTCAGCGTCGTGCAGATCGTCTGTGCCGGCGCCGCCGTCTTCTTCGGAGCCCGGACGGCGATGGCGCTCGGTCGGGACATCCGGGCGTCGGTGTTCGACCGGGTCCAGTCGTTCTCGGCCCGGGAGGTCGGCCGCTTCGGCGCGCCCTCTCTGATCACCYGGGCCACGAACGACGTGCAGCAGGTGCAGATGCTGATGTTAATGAGCTTCACGCTCATGGTCTCCGCGCCGATCATGTGCCTGGGCGGYATCATCCTGGCGGTCAACCAGGATGCCGGGCTCTCGCTCCTRCTCGTCGCGATCACTCCGGTCCTCGCAGTGATCATCAGCTTGATCGTGCGACGGATGCGGCCGCTGGGCCGGGCGATGCAGGAGCGCTTGGACGCCGTCAACCGGATCCTGCGGGAGCAGATCACCGGGCTCCGGGTGATCCGCGCTTTTGTCCAGGACGACTATGAGCGGCGCCGGTTCGCGGTGGCTGACGCCGAACTGACCGACATCTCGTTGCGGTTCGGTCGACTCATGGCGTTGATGTTCCCGCTCGTGCTCACCGTGGTCAACTTCTCGAGCGTGGCCGTGCTGTGGTTCGGTGCCCACCGTATCGACGCCGGCCAGATGCAGATCGGCGCGCTGACAGCCTTCCTCAGCTACCTGATGCAGATCCTGATGTCGGTGATGATGGCCACCTTCATGTTCATGATGATTCCCCGCGCCGAGGTGTGCGCGGAGCGCATCCAGGAGGTRCTCGAGACCGACTCCACGGTCCTGCCACCGCAGAACCCGGTGCGGGAGCTGCGCCGCCACGGTGACCTGGAACTGCGGGGCGTCGGGTTCCACTACCCGGGCGCGGAGGCGCCGGTCCTGCGCGCAATCAGCCTGCGCGCCCGGCCGGGTCAGACCACAGCCATCATCGGCAGCACCGGTAGCGGCAAGACAACGCTGCTCGGTCTGGTCCCGCGGTTGGCCGATGCCACCGAGGGCGCCGTCCTCGTCGACGGTGTCGACGTCCGCGATCTCGACCCGGCGCTGCTCGCCCGGACCGTCGGCCTGGTTCCACAGAAGCCGTATCTGTTCTCCGGCACCGTCGCGACCAATCTGCGTTACGGAAATCCGGACGCCACCGACGACGAACTGTGGCGCGCGCTGGAGATCGCGCAGGCGAAGGACTTCGTCGAAGCCATGCCGGACGGTCTCGACACCGCGATCGCCCAGGGTGGCACGAACGTCTCCGGCGGCCAGCGCCAACGGCTCTCCATCGCCCGCGTGCTCGTTCACGGCCCGGAGATCTACCTGTTCGACGACTCCTTCTCGGCCCTCGACTACGCCACCGACGCCCGCCTGCGCAGGGCGCTCGCCCACGAGACCTCCGCCGCGACCGTGGTGATCGTCGCTCAGCGGGTCGCCACCATCCGGGATGCGGATCAGATCATCGTGCTGGACCACGGTGAGGTGGCCGGCGTCGGCACCCACCAGCAGCTGATGGCCGACAACACCACGTACCGCGAGATTGTGCTCTCCCAGCTCACCGAGGAGGAGGCGGCATGAGCAGCCCGGTACCGGCACCGCGCCGCGGCCCGGCCCCGACGGCCGGGCCCGCTCGGTTCTTCGTGGGCCCGGGCGCGACGGAGAAGTCGATGGACTTCGCCGCGTCGAGCCGCCGGCTGCTCGGACTGCTGCGACCGCAGCGTCACCTGCTGATCGCCGTCGTGGTCCTGGCGACGTTGAGCGTCGGCCTGAGCGTGATCGGTCCTCGCCTGCTCGGCCACGCCACCGACCTGGTGTTCGCGGGGATCTTCAGTCGGCGGCTGCCAGCCGGCAGCACGAAGGAACAGGCGGTCGCGCAGCTGCGTGCCACCGGCCACGGTACCCAGGCGGACCTGCTCGCCTCRCTCGACGTGACCCCCGGTCATGGCATGGACTTCGATGCCATCGGTGTCGTGCTGCTGGGGGTCGTGGTCGTCTACGCGGTGTCCGGATTGTGCGGTGTGCTCCAGGCCCGGCTGGCGAACCTGGCCCTGCAGAGAGTGATCAGTGATCTGCGCCGCGACGTCCAGGCGAAGATCTCGCGGTTGCCCGTCCGTTACTTCGACGGTCAGCCGCGAGGCGAGGTGCTCAGCCGGGTCACCAACGACATCGACAACTTCGGGCAGAGCCTGCAGCAGAGCATGTCGCAGATTGTCGCGTCGACGCTGACGATCGTGGGCGTGCTATCGATGATGCTCTGGATCTCCTGGATCCTCGCCCTGATCGCGCTGGTCACGGTGCCAGTGTCGATCATGATGGCGACCCGGGTCGGCAAGCTGGCTCAGCCCCAGTTTGTCGCCCAGTGGCGGATCACCGGTGGTCTCAACGCCCATATCGAGGAGATGTACACCGGGCACACGCTCGTGCGGGCGTTCGGCCGGCAGGAGGAATCCGCGGAGATCTTTCGTGAGCAGAACGAGCGGCTCTACGCCGCCAGTTGGCGCGCGCAGTTCATCTCCGGTCTCATGCAGCCCTCGATGTTGTTCATCGGAAACCTGAACTACGTGCTGGTAGCTGTGATCGGCGGCCTGCRGGTCGCGTCCGGCTCGCTGTCGATCGGTGACGTCCAGGCGTTCATCCAATATTCTCGGCAGTTCAGCCAGCCGTTGTCCCAGGTTGCCAGCATGGCGAACCTGGTGCAGTCCGGGGTGGCCTCCGCGGAGCGGGTGTTCGACCTGCTCGACACCGTCGAGCAGGAACCCGACCGGGCGGTTCCGGCGCATCCGGAGCGGCTTCGTGGCCGGGTGGCCTTCGAACGCGTCTCCTTCCGCTACGAACCGAACAAGCCGTTGATCGAGGACCTGTCACTTGTCGCGGAACCTGGTCACACCGTCGCGATCGTCGGGCCGACCGGCGCCGGCAAGACCACTCTGATCAACCTGCTGATGCGCTTCTACGAGGTCACCGGCGGACGGATCACCTTGGACGGGGTCGATGTCGCGGCGATGTCGCGGGATGAACTGCGGGCCAGCATCGGCATGGTCCTGCAGGACACCTGGCTGTTCGGCGGAACGATCGCGGAGAACATCGCCTACGGTGCGGAGGGCGCCACCCACGAGCAGATTGTGGCGGCGGCCCGCGCCGCGCACGTCGACCGGTTCGTCCGCACTCTTCCCGCGGGTTACGACACCGTGCTCGACGACGAGGGGGTCGGCGTGAGCGGCGGGGAGAAGCAGCTGATCACCATCGCCCGCGCCTTCCTCGTGGAACCTCTGATCCTGGTTCTCGACGAGGCGACGAGCTCGGTGGACACCCGTACCGAGGTCCTCATCCAACGGGCGATGTCGACCCTGCGGGCGGGGCGGACCGCGTTCGTCATCGCGCATCGGCTGTCGACCATCCGGGACGCGGACACCATTCTCGTGATGGAGAACGGAGCCATCGTCGAACAGGGCACCCACACCGAGCTCCTGGCCGCCGATGGCCCATACTCCCGGCTGTACCAGTCCCAGTTCGCCCAGGCCGTCGTCGAGATCTGACCGTCGAGATCTGACGGTCGAGATCTGCGTGAGCGGTTGCGCCACCGGCCCGTGCGTGTGACAGCGGGGATGAGCACGAGCCGGACGGCTTGTTAGGCGAACGTGGTCAGTTGATCAGTTTGATGAGCTGGCGCCCGTCGAGCCAGTTGCCGGTGACATCGGTGAACGTGTTGTTCTTCCACGCCAGCAGCCGCACCGCCGTGTTGCAGATCGCCGGGAAGATGTCGATCTGCTTGCCGTCGCAGGTGAACGGATGGGCCATGACGTTCGGGCGGTCGTGGGAGGCGCGAAGCGCCGTGAGCAGGGCGGCCGAGGTCGGCTGGGCGGTACCGGCCAGCAGCGACCGGATGTTGAGGACGGCGGAGAAGGATCCCTGCGACGACGAGGACCGATCGGCCTCCGGGATCGCCTTACGRAACGCCGCCGTGTCGGCGTCACCATCGCTCGTCCCGACCGGTAGGTAGCTGGATGCGAAGTAGAGGTTGTCGGTCCGGCCGCTGGCCGCGCGCGGCACCGCGGGGGTGGTGCAGGGACCGATGAAGTAGATGTCGCTGCGGATGTTCAGCGCCGCCGCGGCCTGGACGATCCGGGTGCACGTCGCCGCCTGGAACACCACGATGATCGCGTCCGGCTTGCCCGCCGCGACCTGGGTCAGGGCCGGCGCGAAGTCTGCCGCGTCGGATTTCTCCGGCACCAGTTTGACGTCGGACACACCTTTATGGTGCAGGACGTTCTGCGATCCCTGGATAGCGGCGGACAGCAGGCCGGGCAGGTCGAGGTACAGGGCATGCACGCTGCGCACATGCCGGATGTTCGTCAGATAGTCGGTGAGGCCGAGCAGCTCGCTGAGCGAACCGCCGGAAAATGCGAAGGCGTTGTGTGAGCCGAGTTCTCCGCTCAGTTGAGGAGAGCCGGTGACGTACGGGATGTGGGCGGTCTCGTATATCGGCATCGCCGCCTCCGCGCCGAAATCGATCCCGCCGACCACCGCGAGTGGTTTCGTGGCGACAAGCCGGTTGGCGCAGTTCTGGGAGGACTCCGGCGAGCCGTCGGTTGCGCAGCTGATCAGCCGGAGCGGTCGACCGTCGAGCCCGCCCAGAGAGGTGTTGGCGTAGTCCACGGCGGCCTGAGCGGCCTTCCGGGTCTCCGGGTATGACCCGACAGTGCTGTTCTCAACCGTTACGAAGCCGACAGTGACCGCAGGCCCGGTCAGGCGGCTCGCCGCCGCRCTGCCACCGGCAGCTGCGCCGGACGAGCCACCGCGCTGACTCGTGCACCCGGCGACAACGACGGACAAGGCTACGGAGAACGCGAGGAGGATGCGGGAGGYTTGTCTCACGGCTCGTGAAGCTACACTTCTGTCGTCCAGTTCTGGGGGCTTGACCGTCGACCGGCCGGACGGGGACTGTTGTGTGACCATGCGTCCGGTCTTCATCGCAGTTCGGATCTCTCTATCTGCAATAGATGCGTCTACGGGGGCCCGGTGACAACGTATATAGCAGCATTGCTGCTCGGCCTTGGCCCGGGGGCCGTGTACGCGGCGCTCGGGCTAGGGCTCGTGCTCACCTACCGCGCGTCCGGCGTGGTGAACATCGCCCATGGGGCGTTCGCTATGTACGCCACCTACCAGTACGCAGAACTACGGGAGGTCGGGGACCTCGTACTGCCCGTCGTCGGGATGCCGCCAAGAATTCATCYCACCGACACGCCCACCTTCGGGCTAGCCCTGTCAGTATCCCTCGCAATGGCGGCAATTCTAGCACTGGCATCCTATCTGGTGGTTTTTCGGCCCTTGCGGCGTGCCCAGCCGCTGATGACGGTCGTGGCGGCGGTCGGCCTCACGATCGCGCTGCAGGCCGTCGCCGTGCTCCAGTTCGGATCTGACAACAGGTTCCTCAGCCCGGTGCTGCCGCAGTCACCGCTGTCCCTGCTGGGCGTGACCGTGGCGAGTGACCGGCTGCTGCTCGCCGCGTCGGTCATCGTGGTCGCCGCCGGTCTGTGGGCGATGTCGCGCTGGACGTTGTTCGGCCTGGCTACCCGCGCCGTCGCCGAGGATGAGCAGACCACCGCGCTTCTCGGCCGGCGGCCCGGCTGGATCGCCGCCGTCAACTGGGTCATGGCGGCCGTGCTCGCCGCCCTCGCCGGGATCCTCGTGGCGCCGATCAGTGCGCTGAATCCGACGAGCTACTCGCTGTTCGTCGTTCCCGCGCTYGCCGCCGCTCTGCTCGGTGGCCTGTCCTCGTTCGGTCTGACCGTCGTCGGAGCTCTCGGCCTCGGCATGACCCAGGCCGTCCTGATCCCGCTGCAACAGGACGTCTCCTGGTTGAACCAGCCGGGACTGCGCGCGCTGCTTCCGATGCTTCTGGTCATCGCGGTGGCGGGCCGGCGCGGGGATCTCATTCCCGGTCGCGCCGCGGGCGTCGCCGTGTCGGCTCCGATGCCGGTGGTCGACCCGCCGGAGTCTCCCCTGCGCCACCTCGCGGTCGGTGTGCCGTTCGGGGTGGTCGCGATCCTCGTGCTGGCCGGCCCCTACCGGCTCGGCCTCGAACGCAGCCTTGCCGGCGCCGTGGTGTGTCTGTCGTTCGTCGTGTTGACCGGGTACGTCGGACAGCTCTCGTTGGCACAGATGACCCTCGCCGGTGTCGCCGGCTTCCTGTTGGCCAGACTCCAGGGTGAGCTGGGCGTGCCGTTCCCGATCGCACCCCTGCTCGCCACGGGTGCCGCCGCCGTGGCGGGCCTGCTGCTGGGGGTGCTGTCACGGCGGCTGCGTGGAATCGACCTGGCATTGATCACTCTGGTCGCCGGCGTCGCGATCCAGGAGGTGGTGTTCGGAAACCCGCTGGTCACCGGCGGGTTGGCCGGGTCGGTAGTACCGAGTCCGAAGATCTTCGGCCTCGATCTCGGGCTCGCCGGTGCCGGGTTCCCCCGGCCGCAGTACGGGCTGCTGGCGTTGGCCGTGCTCGCCGCGTGCTGCTACGGAGTCGCCCGGCTGCGCACCGCGGACCTGGGCCGGCGCATGCTGGCCGTGCGCGCGAACGAACGGGCCGCTGCCGCGGCCGGGATCGACGTCCGTCGTACGAAGGTGCTCGCCTTCACCCTCTCCGCCGCGATCGCCGGTCTCGGCGGCTGCCTCATCGGCTACGGCCAGGGACGTCTGTCCTTCGACTCGTTCGGCGTCACGGCCTCGCTGTTCTTCCTGGCGATCGCGGCCGCCGGCGGGGTGACGAGTGTCGGCGGAGCGTTGCTGGGCGGTCTGCTGGTGCCGGGCGGAATCGTGTTCATCGTGCTGGACCAGGTTGCCGGGCTCGGCAAGTACCAGTCCGTGCTGTGCGGGATCGCCGTCGTGGTGCTGGCGGTGCTACGTCCGGCCGGGCTCGCGTACCGACCGCATCGGACGGCTCGCGCCGATCATCAGGGCCGCGCGGATCGGTCGGGTGGCACGCATCGGACCGGTCCTGGGCAGCGAACGCGTCGAGGAGATCACGTGCGACACCCGCAGCCGCCGGACCAGGGCCGGCCGAGCCTGACCCCGCATCCGGTCAACCCGGGCGGAGCCCCGTGACGGCGTTGCTGGCGGTCGACATGCTCGCCGCCGACCAGGGCCGCACGCGCATCCTCGAGGATGTCTCCTTCACTCTGTCGGCAGGCACCATCACCGGGCTCATCGGACCCAACGGAGCCGGAAAGACGACGTTGATCGACGCCCTCACCGGGTTTGCGTCGATCAGCGCGGGTACCGTCACGCTGGACGGTGCCGTGCTCGTCGGACTGCCGGCGCATGAGCGGCTGCGGTTGGGGCTCGCCCGCACCTTCCAGGCGCTGGAACTCTTCGACAGTCTGGAGGTCGGGGAGAACCTGGCCGTCGTCACGCCCCGGGCACCCGGACCCGCGACCGGGCCAGATCCGGCCCGGTCGCTCGGGCTCGCCACGATCGCCGATCGCCTGCCGTCGACGCTCTCCCACGACGAGCGGTCCTCGGTGGCTCTCGGCCGCGCCCTCGTCGCCAGGCCGAAGGTCCTGCTGCTGGACGAACCGGCCGCGGGTCTCGACCCGGCCGCCCGCCGGACGCTCGCCGACCGGCTGCGCCGCATCGCCGCCGACGGCATCGCCGTGCTGCTCGTTGACCACGACGTGAAGCTCGTCTTCGACGTATGCGACCACGTCCTCGTCCTGGACGGGGGCCGCGTCGTCGCGCGCGGTCGATCCGCCGAGGTGCGCGCCGATCCGGCGGTCCGCGCTGCCTATCTGGGCGGTGGTGGGCCCGACGGCGGCGACCGCGCCGGGACCGCCCCGGGACCCGGGCCCGGCTCGGCCTCTGCTCTCGACTCCGTGTCTGCTCTCGACTCCGTGTCTGCTCTCGACTCCGTGCCTGCTCTCGACTCCGTGCCTGCTCTCGACTCCGTGCCCGCCTCCACCCCGGCGCCGGCCCCCGGCCGAGGCGGGGGCGATCTGCTCGTACTCGACCGGGTCACGAGCGGATACGACGGAGTTCCGGTGCTCCGGGACGTGTCGCTCACCGTCGGTGCCGGGGAGATCGTGGCGCTGCTCGGAGCGAACGGCGCGGGCAAGACGACGCTGATCCGCACGGCGGCGGGGCTGCTGACGCCGTCGAGGGGACGGGTCAAGGTCCTCGATGACCGGTCGCGCCGGGCCGCGCCGAGCACACTCGCCCGCCGGGGGATGGCGGTCGTACCGCAGGGACGAGGATCACTCGGGCGGTTGACCGTCCGCGAGAACCTGCGCCTGGCGGCCGGCCGGCGCTCATCCGGCGAGATCGGGCGGGTGTTGGACTGGTTCCCGGTGCTGCGCGGCCTGCTCGACCGGTCGGCCGGAGAACTGTCCGGGGGCGAGCGGCAACGGCTCGCGTTGGCCGTCGCTCTGGTGCGCAGACCGCGTCTGCTGCTGGTGGACGAGCTGTCGTTCGGCCTGGCACCCGGGATTGCGCCGCAGCTGCTCGCCCTGCTGCGCACGATCGCCCTCGAGACGTCGACCGGCGTGCTGCTGGTCGAGCAGTTCGTCTCGCTCGCGTTGCAGGTGGCCGACCGTGGCTACGTTCTCGACCGGGGCCGGATCGCGCTGTCGGCGAGCGCGGCGGATCTCATCGCGCATCCCGAGCTCATCGAGACGGCCTACCTGGGCGGGAGTTCCGGGCCGGCGGCGGCCCCGGACCGCTGAGCTGGTCCGGCGTTCCCCGCCACGCAGAGAAACCGGGGTC
Source organism: Frankia sp. KB5 (assembly GCF_002099325.1). NCBI lineage: Bacteria > Bacillati > Actinomycetota > Actinomycetes > Frankiales > Frankiaceae > Frankia > Frankia sp. KB5. The sequence goes on from NZ_MRUJ01000219.1 coordinate 12,964, forward strand.
CGGCGGAACAGGGCTCTTCACGTCGCCCGATGGTGTAGGGCATGCGTCGGATGAACCGGAAGGGGTGGCGAGCGGGCCGGCGGTGTCTTACTGTCGACAAGCGTCGAAGTTGATCGCGGGAGCTCCGCCAAGGGGCTGAGAGGGCGGCTGGGGCCGCCGACCGCAGGAACCTGTCCGGGTAATGCCGGCGTAGGGAGTCTTACATGGTGTCGCGTACCGACCGTTCGTCCTCGTCCACCTCGAAGGCCGTCACCTCGTCCCCGTCCACCTCATCCTTGTCGTCCGCCGCATCCTCCCCGTCCGTCTCGTCCTCGTCCTCCTCGTCGTCCGTCTCGGCCGCG
>NZ_MRUJ01000220.1:0-5763 GCF_002099325.1 Frankia sp. KB5
GGGGCCGCCGACCGCAGGAACCTGTCCGGGTAATGCCGGCGTAGGGAGTCTTACATGGTGTCGCGTACCGACCGTTCGTCCTCGTCCACCTCGAAGRCCGTCACCTCGTCCCCGTCCACCTCATCCTTGTCGTCCRCCGCATCCYCCCCGTCCGTCTCGTCCTCGTCCTCCTCGTCGTCCGTCTCGGCCGCGGGGATGACGGCGGTCTCGACGGGTCCGCTGACGGGCAGCCGCAAGACCTGGCTGGTCGGAGYGGATCCCGATCTGCGGGTGCCGATGCGGGAGATCGTGCTGACCACGGGTGACACCGTCGTGGTGTACGACACCTCCGGTCCATATACCGATCCGGGGGTGACGATCGATGTGCGCCGGGGTCTGCCGGCGACGCGGGACAGCTGGATCGCCCAGCGTGGCGACACCGCGCCGGATGAGCGGCGGACCGTTCCCGGGACCGGGGCATCGGGTCCTGGGACGCTCGGTTCTGGGACGCTCGGTTCTGGGACGCTCGGTCTCGGCGGGACGGATCTCGACGGGCGGGTGCGAGTGCCCCGTCGGGCGGTGCCGGGACGGCCTTCCATAACCCAGCTGGGCTACGCCCGCCGCGGTCAGATCACTCGGGAGATGGAGTTCGTCGCCCTGCGGGAGGGTCTTCCCGTCGAGACGGTGCGGGCGGAGATCGCCGCGGGGCGGGCCGTGCTGCCGGCGAACGTGAACCATCCCGAGTCCGAGCCGATGGCGATCGGCCGTGCGTTTCTCGTGAAGATCAATGYGAACCTCGGCAACTCGGCCGTTACCTCCTCGATCGAGGAGGAGGTCGAGAAGATGGTGTGGGCGACCCRCTGGGGCGCGGACACCGTGATGGACCTCTCGACCGGGTCGGACATCGCCCTGACCCGTGAGTGGATCATCCGTAACGCGCCGGTGCCGGTCGGGACCGTGCCGATCTACCAGGCGTTGGAGAAGGTCGGTGGCCGGCCGGAGAAGCTGTCCTGGGAGGTCTACCGGGACACCGTGATCGAGCAGTGCGAGCAGGGTGTGGACTACATGACGGTCCACGCGGGGGTGCTGCTGCGCTACGTGCCGCTGACCGCGCGGCGCAGGACCGGGATCGTCTCGCGCGGCGGCTCGATCCTGGCCTCCTGGTGCCTGGCCCATCACGAGGAGAACTTCCTCTACACCCACTTCGCCGAGCTGTGCGAGATCTTCGCCGCGTACGACGTCACGTTCTCTCTGGGCGACGGCCTGCGGCCCGGGTCCATCGCGGACGCGAACGATGAGGCCCAGCTCGCCGAGCTCGCCACCCTGGGCGAGTTGACGCAGGTGGCGTGGGAGCACGACGTCCAGGTGATGATCGAGGGACCCGGGCACGTGCCCATGAACAAGATCGAGGAGAACGTGCAGCTGCAGCGGGAGCTGTGCCACGACGCGCCGTTCTACACCCTCGGGCCGCTGACCACCGACATCGCCCCCGGCTACGACCACATCACCTCCGCGATCGGGGCGGCGATGATCGGATGGGCCGGTACCGCCATGCTCTGTTACGTCACCCCGAAGGAGCATCTCGGCCTGCCCGACCGGGACGACGTCAAGGCCGGCGTTATCGCCTACAAGATCGCCGCGCACGCCGCCGACCTCGCTAAGGGGCATCCCGGCGCGCAGGCCTGGGATGACGCCCTGTCGGACGCCCGGTTCGAATTCCGCTGGGCCGACCAGTTCCACCTCGCGCTCGACCCCGACACCGCACGCGCGTTCCACGACGAGACGCTGCCGGCCCCGGCCGCGAAGTCGGCGCACTTCTGTTCGATGTGCGGCCCGCACTTCTGCTCGATGAAGATTTCCCACCAGGTGCGGGCACACGCGGGCGGGGACGGGCTGGACCCGGCCGGGCATGGCGCGGACCCGGCCGGCGACGAGGCGGTCACCGCCGGCCTGCGCGAGAAGGCCGCCGAGTTCAACGCCGCCGGCAATCGSATCTACCTTCCGGTGGCCAACCCCTGACCGCTGTGGCCAACTCCTGACCGACCGTTCCGACGGGCTTCCGCCGGTCAGCGGCGGGCCCCGTCGGGCGCAGGGGGCTCAGCGGGCGCAGCGGCCCCGGTGGTCCATAAAAGATATCTAAAAAAGATATCTAAGACGATTACTTTGGCGAGGGAGTAACCTCTCAAGAGGAAGTGGAGTGGTTATTTGGGTGATCGGCTCGAGGGGAGGTCTCCGATGAACCCGGACGTGCTGATCGGGTTGGGCGATCATCCGGTGCTGGACTTCGTCAACAGCCTCGCCTTCTCGGCGGACGGCCCGATCGAGTTGATCGCCGATGGCTGGAGCTACCTGCGCTGGCTCCAGCTCACGGGGCTTGTCGGCACGGCCGAACGAGAGGCGCTGCCTGCCCGGTTCGGATCCGAGGAGCTCGACCGCATCGCCGTCGCCGCGGTCGAGCTCCGGGAGTGGCTGCGGCCGCGCATCGGCGCCTGGGCGGGCGGCAGCTCCACCGTGCCGGACGAACCCACGCTGTCGCGACTGAATGGGCTGTTGGCCACCGACTGAAGCGCGCAGGTCGGCTACCACTGGCATCTGCGGAAGCTGATGGCCGAGCGTGGGCTGTTCGCGACGACGGCGCTGGTCCCGCTGCTCGCCGAGCGGGGTGTCCGGCTCTCCCGCGAGCAGGTCTACCGGTTGGTGACCGGCATCCCGGAGCGGCTGTCGCTGGCCACACTCGCCGCGCTCTGCGACATCCTCGGCTGCGCGCCCGGAGACCTGGTCGAGCCCTATTGGGGCCGGCCCCGGCGCGCCGACATCACCGCCATCCCCGGCCCGGGGGTCGGGTCATGACCAGCCCCTGGGCGTCACGGCTCGCGACGGCGGCGGCCCGCTGGGTGGCGGTGACCGCCGCGGTCGCGGCCGCCGACCCGTCGCTGCCCGCCGACGTGATTACCGCGGCGGTGCCGGTCTGCGCGCGCACGACGACCAGCCCGACATCTGCGTGAACTGCTTCACACTCCCGGAAGCGGTCTGCTCGGTCTGCGGGCGGCGGCGGCCCTGCGCGTTCGCCACCAGCGACGCCCCGCTCCGCCAGACCTGCACGCCTCGGCGCCCACCAGGTACTCCCGGCACGCGACGAGGCACTCGCCCGCGCCGAACAGCGCCTGGCCCGCCGGCTCGCAGACGTCGAACCGCCCGAACACCGACGCGTTGCAACCGCCGAGGGACTCGAACCCCCAACCTTCTGATCCGTAGTTAGATTTGGATCTTCCGTCGACGTCTGTCAACGTCCRCCCTGTCTGCTGACCATGAGCGTTCCGTCCACCGGTATCCGTCGACGTCCACCCGCGTCCAGCGGCTTGGCTGTCAACTTGGCTGTCACTCGTGCCACGGCTTGGACCACGTGACGGGCGCTCGACGCTGAGATCCGGGAGCATACTGGGAGGCATGGCGGAAGATCTTCTGGCGCTCGTCGTGGCCGACCCGACAGTCGGTCATGGGCAGGCGTGTATCCGGGGGACCCGGGTGCCGGTGAGTGTCGTGCTCGACTGCCTTGCCGACGGTATGTCCGACGGTGAGATCATCGCGGAGTACCCGTCGCTGACCGTGTCGGGGATCCGTGCGGCCGCTGCCTACGGGGCGCGTCTGGCGCGGGAGGATCTCGTGCCGCTTCGTACCGCGCCGTGAAGGTCAAGCTGGACGAGGGTCTCCCGGTCTCCCTTGCCGAGCGACTCGCCAAGCACGGGATCGATGCCGATACCGTGCTTGCGGAGAACCTGTCGGGCCGCTCCGATCCGGAGGTGCTCGCTGCTGCGGTTGCCGAGAACCGGATCGTGTTCACCCTCGACCGCGGCTGCGGGAACATCCGTGCCTACCCGCCGGGATCGCTTCACTATCACCTCGTGACCTACAGAGGGCCGCGCCGTGAAGAGACATGCGCTCTGAACTGGCCGGACGTCGACCTCGACCAAAAGAAGATCCTCATCCAGTGGCAGCTCGTCGTCGTCGGCTGGAAGGTGCAGCGCACCAGGCCCAAGACCGACGCGGGAGTGCGGGAACTGCTCCTCGACGACCTCACTGTCGAGGAGTTCTAACCGTCATCGGGAACGGCAGCACGACGAGCGCCGCGCCATGGGCCTCGACTGGGACCCCTCAGGACCGGTGTTCAYGACCCTCGACGGCGATCCTCTGCATCCCGCCGCCGTCTCCGCCGAGTTCCAGGACCAGATCGCGAGAGCCGGGGTACCCCCGATCCGCCTTCACGATGCCCGGCACGTCGCCGCCACCCTCATGCACGGCGGCGGCGCGGACCTGAAGGTCATCCAGGAGACCCTCGGCCACTCCAGCCACGAGGTGACGGTCAACACCTACACCTCGGTCCTGGAAGAACTCGCCCGGGAAGCCGCCGAAGGCGCCGCCCGACTCGTCCCCCGCACTCCACCCACTCGGGCCGCGCACACCCCGCGCACACCCGACAGGTCACAAGAAGATCGAATAGGAGAAAAACCGCAGGTCAARCAGGGTGCGCTCGGCAACGCACCACAAACACCCCCACCAGCACGGTTGCGGATCACACACGCGATCATACTGTCGGCGACCAGAGCTCAGTGGTGTTGATTGGAAATATTCGATCAATCGTCACCTGCACTCACCCGGATCCATGTTTAGCTTGAGCTATAGTTGACCAATGGCCGCAACGCCCGCCCGGTGGACGATCAAGGYCACCTCCGAGGTGCGAGAGTGGYTGCGTTCGCTGCGCCGGGAGGAGCCGGACAGCTACCGATCCGTCAACGCGGCAATCGACATGCTCGCCGAGGCCGGGCCGGCGCTCGGGCGCCCGCTGGTCGACACCCTCAAGGGATCAACGATCAGCAACCTCAAGGAGCTCCGACCGCGGTCGGGCCGCGAGGTGGCCATCCGAGTGATCTTCGTGTTCGATCCATGGTCGCAGGCCGTGCTGCTGGTCGCGGGGAACAAGGCCGGCGACTGGTCGCACTGGTACAGGGCTGCGATTCCTGCGGCAGAGGTTGTCTACGACGGCTGGCTGGCCGTCGAACGGAAACGGCGGGAGGGCTCATGACCGAGTTCCATGACTGGGAGGACATCCGCGCCGAGCTCCATGACGGCGATGACGCGGCACTCGCCGTGGAACGAGCGCGTACGGAGGCGTGGGCCAGCGCCTACCACCTGGCCGAGGAGCGCAAGCGCCTTGGTTTGACACAGCGTCAGGTCGCCGATCTGATGGGCGTCTCACCTGGCCGGATAAGCCAGATCGAAAACGGTGATCTGGACGTGAACGAGGTGGCAACCCTGAGCCGATACGCCCGGGCGTTGGGCGCACGCATGCGGATCATCTTCGACTACGGTAATGACCTCCGCCAGATCGCCTGATACGATCGGGAACTCAAGAAGCGGATCGGGGCGGCGCTGCCGCTGCTGCTGTCCCAGGGGCGCACCCCCGGAGTCGTGATCGTCGCCGGCCGACCCCACCCGCGCTGCCGACCGAGGCGTGGATCAACCAGCCCCCAGCGATCATCGAGACCGAGGAGGCGCTACCCACGAACCAAGCAGCCTGATGTCTCATCGGGATTGACAGGCTCCGATGGCGGAGAAGCAAGGTGCATTGCGCAAGCTCGACGATCACCTGTCCAGCGACGCTGGCGAGGATGCGCGGTAGGGATGTTGCTACTAATAGGAATCTTAGCATCTGGACACGGCTGCCCTATTGTGATTCAATAACTAGAGTTTCGCAGTTTTCTTGATCCAGATCAGTGTCTGGCAACG
>NZ_MRUJ01000221.1:0-4534 GCF_002099325.1 Frankia sp. KB5
CCGCCGCGCCGGCCCCGCCTGCACGGCCCACAGCCACGCCCACGAACCGCCACCTACAGCAAGATCCCTAAACCAGGTGAATGCTTACGGTTGGACCCCGACGAACAAGTTCCGCCAAGGCCGACCGCGCGCCGTCCGGTGAGAACTGGAGCGCTAGGCCGTCGTCGGCGGGAACACTCAGTGYTGCCCTCTTACGGGAAGACAATCCAAGGTCGTCGGGAGTTACGGTCCGCCCAAGCTGCTCGCTGATAACTTCGGCGACGTAGGTCGGCAACGGCGAATGCGGACGCTCCGCACGTCGAATCCATTTCCATGGTGTCTTGGGATGCACCTGGTGACGGGCAAGACCGACGTCGCGTAGCCGAGCGTTCAGCGCGGATGCAAGTTCCTCGGGCGTCCAGCCRACACGCTGGATTGCTTCGTCAAGCGCGCTGTTGCTGTCGGGCATGGGTTCCCTCCCTGCCGGGGCGGATGCCTGGACCACGGTAACGCCCGGGAGCGTGTCCGTCGCAACCCGCACTATTCGCACCATCCGCACCGCTAGCGGGCCACCGGAGGGGCCGCGCGTGGCGTTGAGTGAGGTTGTGTAGCAGACAGGACGGCCGGGCCTGATCGAGCGTGCTTGAGCACGCTTGACAACTGGCTCGTACAGTTCCATGCTGTAGACACACCAGTTGGCCACCGATCCGGCGGCCAACTGGTGGCAGAGGAAGACCCCGGCGGGTGGCTGCCCGCCGGGGTCGGTGCACCTCCACGAACCGCCTTGTCGAGAGGAACGAAAGATGCTGCTTGAGCGTACTTCCGCGCGTCCGAGTGAGGCTATCCCCGCTGGTGGGGGGCCTGTCGCTGTCGGGGAGCCGCCGGTGTTCGAGCCGAACGAGTTCGGGCCGGATCTGGGCTTCCTGCGGGTGCCTGTTCCGTTGTCGTTCGATGTGATGGTGGCGGTCCTGGCCGACTCGCATGCGTTGACTCGTGAGGACCTGGAGACCCCTGCCGATGTCCGGTGGGAGGTCGAGTTCCACGTCGCCGCCTACGGCTTGTTCGCTGCTCACAAGGCCGCCGGCAAGCTGGCCGACACCAACGTGATCGGCGACGACTGGGTGATGCTCTGCCGCCGGGCCGTGCTCGACATGCTGATCGCCGAGGGTGTTTCGTCCGGCGTCGACGAGCTCACCGCCGATGAGATGGCCGCCGCGCTGATGGTGCACAGCGACCTGTACGCCGAGCACCTGTCCACCCCGGTCGATGTCCGCCGGGAGCTGACCCGCCTGGCTTACAGCTACGGGGTCGACGCTCTGCGCAGGACCGCTGCTTCCCTGGCCGTCGAGCCCTACCGGGTCCTCGCTCCCGCCTTCGACGCCGAAGCCTGGCCGGCGTTCTGCCGCCGGGCCGTGGCCGGCATGCTCGCCGCCGACATCCGCGCCCTGGCGGGTGTGCGGTGAGCATCCCGGCCCTGGAGCATGCCGCGCCGCCGGCCGGGGGCGTCCCGGTGCCCGCCGGCTACCCGGCGGGGGATGTCGCAGCGGCGTTGCGGTGGCTTGCCGCGGAGGCGCTGCGTCTGCACGACCTGGTCGTCAACGCCGCCGACGCTGTCCCGGCTTCGGCGGTGGGGGAGCTGGGTCTGACGGCCAGCGACGTGCGCCGGTTGTGCGCGGAACGCGGGTGGAGCACCGGACGGCTGATGACCGCGATGCGCTGTGCCGCGCAGAAGCGTGGGGTCGGCCTGCCCGACCACGACAGCCTCAAGCGCAACGTGACCCGGTGGAGGACCGGGCAGACCACCGGCCTGTCGCCGTTCTACGCCGATCTGCTGTCCGACGTGTTCGGCGTGCCGTTCACGACCACCCGTCCGCTGGCGGGGGTGGCCCGGTGAGCGTGTCGAGTCCGGCGACCCGCCGCTACCTGTTCGACCTTTACGGCGGTACCTGTGGCTACTGCCTGACCCGCCCGGCCGACCATCTTGACCATCTGGTGCCCCGGGCGGCCGGGGGCACGAACAGTCGGATGAACCTCGTGCCCGCCTGCACCCCGTGCGGGCAGTCCAAGGGCGCGCTGTCGGTTACCGACTGGGTGGCCCGCCTGGCCGCCGGCGTGCCTACCACCGGGCGGGGCGCGGCCCCCGCGCCGGTGTACCGGGTGCCGATGCGCCCGATGGCCCACCCTGCGGCGCTCACCGGTCAGGCGCCGGCGGCCTGACCGCCGCCGCGGGCACCCCTCTGACCGACCCGACCCGCCGACCGGACGGCTACACGGCGATCACAGGCGCCRGGTGCTCCCGCCCGTTCCGGTCACCCACCCCGGATGCGCCCCGCCCGCACCCCCGAAGGCCTAACCGCACCTCGTTCCCGTCACCGTCGCGTCCGCTGCGACGTCCGCACCCCTCCCCTACTCGCGGTGCGCCCCCGACCGCCGCACCGCAACCGCACCGCATTGCGGTGGCAGCACCGCAACCGCACCGCATTGCGGTGGCCGCAATGCCCGCCGTAGCCACTATCCGTTTCCGTCTCGTGCTCCGTGAGGAGTGTTCATGCTGCCTGCCTCCCGACTGACCGGCCCGCCCGGGCCGTCTCGGGTCTGCGTTCCGGTGTGCTTCCGCATCGAGATGCCCCCCGCCCTGGGTCGGGTCGGGTCGACCGGATCGGCCGACCGGATTACCGAGCTCGACCTGCAGGAATCGGCCGTGCCCCCCCGACCGGCCGGGGGGAGGGGGCATCTCCTCGCAGCCCCGGCCCGATCCGTCGGATCGACGCCGGATCGACCCGCCGCGTTCCGCCGTGGGAGGGCACGGCCCGTCGCCCCCGGCCGGCCGCGACGCCTGGCGGTCGGGGGCGGGGTCCGATGACGGCCGACCCGTGGATCCTCCCCCCGATYGATCCGACGTCTGAGGCCTGGCCGTTGGGCGGCCCGGGCAGGCGGCGTGTCCAGCTCACCCCGGCGTCGGCGATCCGGATGCGTCCGGTGCGCTGGACCTGGCAGGACCGGATTCCCGCCGGGGCGATCACTGTGATCCCTGGCCGGGAAGGGATCGGGAAGTCGTTGACGTTGGCGTGGCTGTCCGCGCAGATCACCCGCGGGACCCTGCCTGGTATCCACTACGGGCAGCCCCGTCCGGTTATCTACGCCGCGTCCGAAGACTCCTGGTCGCACACCATCGCCCCCCGCCTGTACGTGGCCGGGGCGGATCTGCGGATGGTGTTCCGGGTCGAGGTCGACCAGGACGGGGTGTACGACCCGCTGACCCTGCCCCGTGACACCGACGCGTTGGGCCGGGAGATCACCCGGATGGGGGTGGGGCTGCTGGCCGCCGACCCGTTGCTGTCGCTGATTCACGCCGGGATCGACACCCACCGCGACCGTGATCTGCGTACCGCGTTGGAACCGTTGGCGTTGATGGCCGACCGGACGGGGTGCGCGGTGGTCGGCCTGGCGCACTTCAACAAGTCCTCGAGCGCGGACGCACTGAACCTGATCACCGGGTCGCGGGCGTTCGCCGCGGTCGCCCGTGCGGTGCTCGCGATCGCCCGGGACAGCGACGCCGAGGACGGCTCGTGCGTCATGAGCCAGGCGAAGAACAACCTCGGCCGTCTCGATCTGCCGTCGCTGCGCTATGTGGTGGAGTCCGCGGAGGTTCCCACCGAGGAAGGACCGGCGTTCGTCGGCCGGCTGGTGTTCACCGGCGAATCGGACCGGTCGGTCGCCGACATCCTCGGGGACGCCCAGACCGGCGACCCGGACAGCCGTGCCGACCGCAACGACGCCGCCGCCTGGCTGACCGGCTACCTCACCGACCACGGCGGGGAAGCGGCCTGGGCCGACGTGCGCAAAGCCGCCCGCGCCGAGGGCATCGCCGAACGCACCTTGCAGCGATCCCGCGCCCGGGCGGGAGTCGTCACCGAACGGACCGGGTTCCCTTCACGCACCGTCTGGCGTCTCGACCCCGCTCGCTCTGCGTCACCACCACCGGCAGTCGCGCCACAGTCGCGCCAGTCACGCCAGCTTCCGAGTCCTGGCGCGACTGGCGTGACTGGCCCCGCCGTGGCGCCACTGGCCACCGAACCTCACCCACCGTCACCGAAACGTCCGGCTGGGCCGGGCTCCCTCCACACCCCAGGGACCGCCGTATGACCATCCACCCGACCGCCCTGGCCGACCAGGCCGCCGCCGCGTCCACCGAGGCCCGCCGCACCCTACGGCGCCTCGCCGCGACCGGACACGCCCGGCTCACCGTCACCCCCTCACCGTGGCTCGCCGAGCAAACCACGACCCTCACCGCCCGTCTCCTCACCGGCCCCGTCCGCTCCTGCCCGCACATCGGCGTATCACCGCGGATGGTCCACGCCGCCGTCTGGACCCCCGGCCTCCTCGCCTGCCCCGCCTGCGTCCACCTCCTCACCCCCACCCCGGACGAGGACCACCGGTGCGACCGGTGCCGCCGACCCGCCCGGCCCCTCCACCTCGGCACCGCCGCGATCGGCCCGATCCTGCTCGCCTACGGCCTGTGCACCCCCTGCCAGCACGCCGCCGGCCTCGCCCC
>NZ_MRUJ01000222.1:0-12680 GCF_002099325.1 Frankia sp. KB5
ACCCTCTACGGCGCCGCCCGCGGCATCGCCCGCCTGGTCGCCGCCGGCCACCTCACCACCGACCAGGCACGGGCCGCGCTCACCGACGCCGGACACACCGCCGGACAAACCGACCGCGACACCCACGCCGCCATCACCGGCGGCTTCACCGCCGAAGGCGTCCCCCTATGACCACGCCCGCCGTCAGGCGGCACCCCAACGACAACGGCGACCCCGGCGACTACCGCCAAGCACCCGCCAGGGCCGCCCACCCCCACCCGCTCGAAACGGAAGAAGGCACCCCCATCGTGACCCACCTACCCGCACCACGACAGCGCGATGACACGTCGCGCGTGGTCTCCCCGCAGGCTCGTGCGCGCCGCCGACCCCCGACGCTCCCCGCGGTGGGCGCGCCGCCGAGCCCTCTCGGCGACGTCCTGACCGTCGACCAGGCCGCCGTTCGCATGAACATGAGCGTCCGCTACGTCCGGCGCCTGGTCGCGGAACGGCGCATTGCCTACCACCGTATCGGCCGCTCGATTCGCCTCACCGCGGCCGACGTCGACGCCCACGTCACGGCCGGACGGGTCGAACCCCTGACCACGTCCGACGTCTGGCGCGGCATGCGGAGCGTGATCTGATGGCCGCCCGCCGCCGATTCGGCAGCATCCGCCGCCGCGAATCCGGCCGCTACCAGGTCCGCTACCCCGGCCCGGATGGACAGCCGCGCACCGCGCCCGACACCTTCGCCCGCAAGAGCGACGCCGAACGGTACCTCACCCTCGTAGAAGGCCAGATCCTGCGCGGGGAATGGATCGACCCTGACCGCGGCAAGGTGACGCTCGCCGACTACGGCATGCGTTGGATCGGTCAGCGAGCCACCCTGCGCCCGTCAACGGTTGGCCTATACACCGGCCTGTTCACCCGCCACATCAAGCCCGACCTCGGGGGGGTGCCGATCGGTCGGCTCACCACACCGATGGTCCGCGAGTGGCGCGCGGCGCTGCTCGACAAGGGCGTGTCGGTGGGGACCGCGGCGAAGGCGTACCGGCTGTTGCGCGCCATCCTGATGACCGCGGTCAGGGAAGACGAGTTGATCCGCACGAACCCCTGCCGCATTCCCGGTGCCGATCAGGAGCACGCCCCGGAGCGTCCCGTTCTGAGCGTCCCGCAAGTATTCGCCCTGGCGGACAAGTTCGACCGGCGGTTCCGCACGCTCATCCTCGTGACCACCTTCGCGTCGCTCCGGTGGGGCGAGGTGACGGCGCTTCAGCGGCGAGACGTCGACATCGAGAACGGCACCGTACGGGTGCGGCACGCGATGGTGGAGCTTCGGGGGCAGGGCGTCGTGCTGGGACCGCCGAAGTCCCGGGCGGGGGTCCGAACGGTGTCGCTTCCGGCCGCTCTCCTGCCCGATGTCAAGGCTCACCTGGAGGAGTACGTGGGCGACGATCCGGCGTCGTTCGTGTTCACCGGGCCGAAGGGTGCGGTACTGCGGCGGGGCAACTTTCGCTCCCTGGTGAAGTGGGCCGACCTGGTCACGGCGATCGGCGTGCCCGGACTGCACTTCCACGATCTGCGACACACCGGGAATGTGCTCGCGGCCAGGACGCCGGGTGCGAGCCTGCGCGACCTCATGACCCGGATGGGGCAGGATTCCTCCCGGGCCGCATTGATCTACCAGCACGCCTCAACCGAAGCCGACACGGCCATTGCGGACGCTGTGAGCGCCCTCGTGGTCGCGTACCAAGGGGGGCCGCAGCCGGCCGATGCACCGCCGGACAAGGACCCCGAAGAGGGCGCATCGGGGGCTCTCACGCCGGTCTAGTGGCCCGTGGATGGCCCGTAGCCCCAACGGGAACCCCGAATAGATCAACGCCCCTGGTCGGAATATGGCTCTGACCAGGGGCGGAAGGAGTGGAGCGGGCGACGGGAATCGAACCCGCGTTGCAAGCTTGGGAAGCTCGTGTTCTGCCTCTGAACTACGCCCGCGTAGCGCATTCGCATCGTACCGGACGGACCGGGTCGGGTGGGGCCCCGGGCTGTCCGGCGCGTCCGGCGCGTCCGGCGCGTCCGGAGTCAGCCGTCGATGCTGTTGACGGAACCGCTAGGGCCGGTAGGACCGATACGGCCGCCGGTCCCGGGCAGGCGCAGGAAGCGCAGCGGCTCCCGGCCCGAGGGCTGCTTCGGCCGTTCCAGGACGGGCGTCGGCGGGACCTCCATGCTGACCGGCTGGCCGGGAACCACCCGGACGGTCTTGCCGTGGTGCAGCAACGTCATCGCCGGCCCCGCGGGGACGGTGTAGACGGCCGTCGAGTCGGAGACCTCCACCCGCAGGTGCCGCCCGCGGACACAGAGCCCGAAGGCCAGCCTGGTCAGTCCCTCGGGCAACCGCGGCGCGAACGAGATCACCTCACCGCCGTCACGCAGCCCACCGAAGCCCTCGACGAGGGCGATCCAGCTTCCCGCGAGGGAGGCCATGTGCAGCCCATCTCCGGTGTTGTGCTCGATGTCATGCAGATCCATCAGGGCGGCTTCGCGCAGGTAGTCATGGGCGAGCGACAGGTGCCCACACTCAGCGGCCAGCACCGCCTGGGAGCATGCCGACAGTGACGAGTCCCGAACCGTCAGAGCTTCGTAGTAGGCGAAGTTGCGGATCTTCTCGTCCATCGTGAAGGCGTCACCCCGGCGCTGCATCGCCAGGACCAGGTCCGCCTGCTTGATGACCTGCTTGCGGTAGAGGTCGAAGTACGGGAAGTGCAGCAGCAGAGGGTACTGCTCGGGCGCGGTGTTCGCGAAGTCCCAGACCTGGTGTTCGGTGAATCCCTCGGACTGCGGATGGACGYCGAGATGGGGGTCGTAGGGGATGAACATGTTCTCGGCCGCGTCCCGCCAGGACGCCGTGACCTCGGCGTCCACGCCCAGCTCGGCGGCCCGGTCGGGATGGCGGCGGGCGGCGTCCGCCGCGGCCACGAGGTTCCGCTGCGCCATCAGGTTCGTGTAGACGTTGTTGTCGGCGATGGCCGAGTACTCGTCCGGGCCCGTGACACCGTCGATCCGGAAGCGGCCGTCGAGGTCGTGATGTCCCAGCGACCGCCACAGCCGGGCGGTCTCGATCAGGATCTCCAGCCCCACCGTGCGCTCGAACCGCTCGTCCCCGGTGATGGTGACGTAGCGGGCGACCGCGTCGGCGATGTCGGCGTTGACGTGGAAGGCGGCCGTCCCGGCTGGCCAGTATCCGGAGCACTCCTCTCCGTGGATGGTGCGCCAGGGGAAGACGGCGCCCTTCAGATTGAGCAGATCGGCTCGTTCCCTGGCCAGCGGCAGAGTCGCGTACCGCCAGCGCAGCGCGTCGGCGGCCGCGTCGGGCGCGGTGTACGTCAGGACGGGGAGCACGTACGACTCGGAGTCCCAGAAGGCGTGCCCGTCGTAGCCGGGGCCGGTCAGGCCCTTGGCCGGGATCGCCCGCCGCTCGGCCCGCGATCCGGCCTGCAGGACGTGGAACAGCGCGAAGCGAACGGCCTGCTGCACCTCCGGATCGCCGTCGACCTCGACGTCGGCCCGCTTCCAGAAGGCATCCAGGTACTGCCGCTGCTCGGCGACGAGACCGGGCCACCCGGTCTGCCGCGCTGCGACCAGCGCCGCGGCCGCTTGGTCTCTGAGGGCCGGCAGGGACCGTTGCTCCGACCAGCCGTAGGCGATGAACTTGACCATCCGCAGCTTCTCGCCCGGGGCGAGTACCGCCGTGGCCGTCACCCGGCCGGCGTCCGGCTCGCTCTCCGAGGAGACACCCAGCGAGTCCGGCCCGGCAAACTCGTGGTCCATGGCCGCGGCGACACGGATCTCGCTGCGGTGGGTGATGTGGACGAGCTCAACCATCGTGCCGCTCGCCCGATGGCGCTCGGATCGCAGCGGCGACTCCAGCGCGGACGCGGCCCGCGGGTCACCGTGCCAGGCCGGCAGCTGCTCGTTGGCCACCAGCTCCGACTGGATGACGACCCGCGCCGGGTCRCCCACCGGCTCGATCTCGTAGTACACGGCCGCGATGGAACGCTGCGAGAACGACACCAGCCGCTCGGAGTGCACCCGGATAGTCTGCCCCGCCGGCGAGACCCATTCCACGTCCCGCCGGAGCACGCCCTCCCGGAAGTCGATCGCCCGCTGATGCGACCGCAGATCGCCATAGCGGATGTCAAACGGCTCGTCGTCGACAAGTAGACGGATCACCTTGCCGTTGGTGACGTTGATGACCGTCTGGCCGGACTCTGGATATCCGTAGCCGGCCTCGGCATAGGGCAGGGGCCGCAGCTCGTGGACCGAGTTCAGGTAGGTGCCCGGCAGGCCGTGCGGATCGCCCTCGTCGAGGTTTCCCCGGAGCCCGATATGGCCGTTGGACAGGGCGAACAATGACTCGGAGCGGCCCAGATCGGAGATGTCGAGACCGGACTCCTGGATGGACCACGACTCGATCAGATAGGACGCTTTGTCGATCATTCGGGGCCGGGCCCGGAGCCGTGGCCGAGCAGGTCCGCCAGGTCGTTCACCACGATGTCGGCCCCGTGGGCGCGCAACGCGGCGGCGTGCCCCACCCGGTCGATCCCCACGACCCAGCCGAACCCGCCGGCCCGCCCCGCCTCGACGCCGGCCAGGGCGTCCTCGAACACCGCCGCCCGCCGCGGCGGCACCCCGAGCAGCCGGGCGCCGGCGAGGAAGGTGTCGGGCGCGGGCTTTCCGGCGAGGTGGTCACGGGCGGCAACGAGGYCGTCCACCGCTCCGTCAACGAGGGCGTCAAGCCCAGTCGCCTTCAACACCTCGGCGCAGTTGGCGCTGGAGGAGACGACCACGCGGGGGATCCCCCGCGTGGCCAGTTCCCGCAGATACGTCACCGAGCCGGGATAGATGTCCACGCTGTCCCTCCGAATCCGTTCCAGCAGGAGGAAGTTCTTCCGGTTGGACAGCCCATGCACGGTGAGCGCGGACGGCGGGTCGTCCGGTGTTCCGTCGGGAAGCCTGATGTGACGGGCGTCGAGAAAGGCTCGCACACCGTCGATCCTGGGCCGGCCGTCAACGTACTCGACATAGTCATGCTCGAGGTCGAAGGGGRCGAACGGCTCTCCCGACCGCTTGGCCCAGTTCTCCAGGAAATCGTCGAACGTCTCTTTCCACGCGGCCGCGTGGATCGTCGCGGTGTTCGTCAGCACGCCATCCAGGTCGAACAGACATGCCTCGATGTGATCGGGTAGCCCGAGCATCCGTCCCGCCTGTCCCTTCCGCCCCAGCCTTCCCCGGGGGCACCCGTCCGACCGGGTATTCATCGACCGGCCACGTGCCTCCTACCCGGGTCACGCTCCGTCTCACTCTTCCACGCGGCCCCATCCTCCTCCGGGTGGACGGTGAAGATCGACCGCTCATGCTCTAACGTCCGGGACGTGCTGTTGTCCGACCGGGACATCCGGACCGAGATCGCCACGGGCCGGATCCGTCTCGACCCCCACGACCCTGGCCTCATCCAGCCGTCCAGCATCGATCTACGGCTGGACCGCTGGTTCCGGGTCTTCGCCAACCACCGGTACAGCCACATTGATCCCTCTCTTGAGCAGGAGGATCTCACCGAGCTCATCGCCCCGGAGGGYGACGAGCCGTTCGTCCTGCATCCGGGCGAGTTCGTCCTCGGCTCGACGCTGGAGATCGTCACCCTGCCCGACGATCTCGCCGGCCGGCTGGAAGGGAAGTCGAGTCTCGGCCGGCTCGGGCTGCTCACGCACTCGACGGCGGGCTTCATCGACCCCGGCTTCTCCGGGCACGTCACGCTGGAACTGTCGAACGTGGCGACGCTGCCGATCAAACTCTGGCCCGGCATGAAGATCGGCCAGCTCTGCCTGTTCCGGCTGTCCTCGCCGGCCGAGCACTCGTACGGCTCGACCATCTACGGTTCGCGCTACCAGGGTCAGCGCGGCCCGACCCCGTCGAGGGCCTACCGGGACTTCACCCGCGCACCGGTCCCGAACGGGGAGATCCCCCCAGGCTGACTTCCTTGTCTTTCAGCTTCCTCGCCTTTCCAGAGGGTTTTATGTCCGATTTATCCCTCTGGAAAGGCAGGGACGCAATTTAGCCGACAGGCTCGGCGGACGCCTCGGTCGGAGCCGCTGGCGCCGACGGCGCCAGCGAACGGGCCAGGAGCTGGGAGACGTCGAGTACCTCGACACCGTCCTTCGCCTCGCCGCTCAGCTTCTTCTCGGTGACGGCATCGGTGAGCATCACGATGCAGAACGGGCAGGCGGTGGACACGACGTCCGGGTCGAGGCCGAGGGCCTCCTCCATCCGGTCCACGTTGACCCGCTTACCGATCTTCTCCTCCATCCACATCCGCGCGCCGCCGGCACCGCAGCAGAAGCCRCGGTCCTTGCAGCGGTGCATCTCCTGGCCCCGGATGCCCGGAATCGCCGCCAGGATCTCCCGCGGCGGGGTGTAGACCTTGTTGTGCCGCCCGAGGAAGCAGGGGTCGTGGTAGGTGACCGACGACTCCACCCGGGTCACCGGTACCAGCTTGCGCTCCTCGACCAGTTTGCCGAGCAGCTGGGTGTGGTGGACGACCTCGTACTGACCGCCGAGGGCCGAGTATTCCCGGGCGAGGCTGTTGAAGCAGTGCGGGCAGGTGGCAACGATCTTCTTGACGCCCGTGGCGTTCAGCAGCTCGATGTTCGCCTTGGCCATCTCCTGGTACAGGTACTCGTTGCCGAGCCGGCGCGCCGGGTCCCCGGTGCAGGACTCGTTCGTACCGAGGATCGCGAACTCGACCCCGGCAGTGTGCAGGAGCTCCGCGAAGGCCCGCGCGACCTTTTTGGCGCGGTCCTCGATCGCCCCGGCGCAGCCGACCCAGTACAGGTACTCGACGTCGTCGGGGATCTGCTCACCGTCGCCGAGGACACGCACCTCGAAGGGCAGGCCCTCGGTCCACTCGGTGCGGGTCCGCGGCGAGACGCCCCACGGGTTGCCGTTGTTCTCAAGGTTGCGCAGCATGACGCCGGCCTCGGACGGGAACGCCGACTCGATCATCACCTGGTAGCGACGCATGTCGACGATGTGGTCGACATGCTCGATGTCCACCGGACACTGTTCGACGCACGCGCCGCAGTTGGTGCACGACCACAGGACGTCGGGATCGATGACCCCGCCCTCCTCCTCGGTGCCGACCAGCGGCCGGTCGACCTGCGGCTGACCGGGCTGCGGCACCCGGCCGAAGCCGGACTCGGGCACGTGGTGCACGGTGTGGGAGGCGGAGGCGTCCTCGGCGATCCCGGTGACCGCCTTCGGCGCCTCCTCACCCTCCGCCGCGCCTTCGGTGGACAGCAGGTAGGGCGCCTTGGCGAAGAGGTGGTCACGCAGATCCATGATCAACAACTTCGGCGACAGCGRCTTGCCTGTGTTCCACGCCGGGCACTGGCTCTGGCACCGCCCGCACTCGGTGCAGGTGGCGAAGTCGAGCATGGCCTTCCAGGAGAAGTCCTCGACCTTGCCGACGCCGACGACCGGCTCGTCCTCCTCCATCAGCTTCTCGATGTCGGGAGTGGTGGCCAGCGGGCCGAGGGCCACCGGCTGGCGCTTGAGCACGACGTTGATCGGGGCCAGGCCGATGTGCAGGTGCTTCGAGTAGACCACCAGCACCGAGAAGCCCATGATCACCGCGATGTTGAGCAGCAGGAAGGCCGTCTCGATGCCCTCGTTCACATCGTGGGAGAGACCGGAGAAGATGCGGCTCACAGCGTAGGACGCGAAGGCCCACTTCGTCTGGCCCTGCGGGAGGTTGCCGGTGTTGTACTGGGCACCACGGTAGAGCAGCAGCGTCACGATAACGGCGGTGATCAGGCCGAGGATGACCCAGGCCGGCCCGGTGTGCGAGCCGTAGAATCGCGACTTGCGCTCCAGCCGCGCCGGGGCGTTCTTCAACCGGATGATCGTGAAGGCGACCAGGCCGGCGAGGACCGCCACGGCGAAGAAGTCCTCGAGGAAGCCGATGGCCGCCCAGTGCCCGAATCCCGGGATGTGGAAGTCGTCGTCGAACAGGCCGCCGTAGGCCTCGATGACGGTCAGCAGCAGGATCGTGAAGCCCCAGAAGGTGAAGAAGTGGGCCGCCCCGGRCACCGACCACTTCAGCAGCTTGCGCTGCCCCCCGACCTCGCTGATCTCCGTCCAGACGCGGGTCGGCAGGTCGTCGAGCCGGMCCTCGGCCGGMTGGCCGGACCCGATCAGCCGGAACAGCCAGAAAACCCGACGCCCGGCAACCGCGAGAGCAATCAGCGTGATCGCTCCACCGATCGCAATTCTCACAGCATCCTCCATCTGGCACCCACTATCGCGGGCGAGCCTGCTCGTACCGACCAGCAACGTATGGGACGAGTGGCTCACGCCACCCGGACAAGTGGCCCGCGCCACCGTATGGGCGGGTCCGGTCCCAACCTCCCGGCCAACCCGTCTGTCCGGGTCCCCACCCCGGACGTAGGGGCACTATGAGGCCGACAGCGAACCCGCTCACCGTCGACCCTGCCACGACGTGGTCCGAGCGGCCCGATATAGGGGGTCCGAAGGCCCGATCGTCCGCGCGAGGTGCACGGGACTGCTACGTTCAGCGGCAGATGCCCAACCGACACGCAACGCCTCGCACCGTCACGACTACCACGGCGCCCCGGATCCCGCCATCCCGGAACGTCGCTCCCCCGCCGGGAGCCTCCCGGGCCGACGAGGTCAACCCTTGTGCCGGCAGGTGCTTCGACGCACCATAAGGACAGCCTTCGCCCACGGTGACCGGGCGATCRTGTGTCCCGCGGTGCTCGCCACCTTCACGTTGTGCCTGGRCCCGGTGCCAGCGCTGCCGCGACGACGCCCGGCGTGCTCCGGCGGACGGGCCCTACCGACGTTGACGACCCCGCGAACGACAACTCCGCGAACGACAACTCCGCGAACGACGACCCTGCGAACATGGTGGGCACGATGGCGACGATCACCCGGCCGACGATGACCCGAGTCGGCCGCCCTGGACACTCCCTGCAGACGGAGTACCTCCGGGCCAGGGAAAACCAGGCACTCGTGCGGCGGGACAAGCTGAGCCGCGAGGTACCCCGCACCGCGGTGCGCTCGGCCCTGGTAGGACTCGCTCTCGCCCTCGTCATCGGCTTCGGCCTAGGGCTGCCCACGGTCGCGGTCGTCGTGTTCCTGCTGGTCTTCATCGCCTGGCCGGCCGGGATCGTGATCGCCTCGTTCGGGACCGCCCCCGACGTCGAGTCGCTGCGCGAGGGGGCCGAGGCGGAGCGCAGGACCGCGCGCGCCATCGCCCGGCTGCGCCGCCAAGGGTACGTCATCCTGCACGACCGGGCCGTCCCCTACTCCGAGGCGACCATCGGTCACCTCCTGGTCGGGCCCGGCGGGGTGATGGTGCTCAGCAGCGACAACAACAAGGGCACCGTGCGGTACAAGAAGGGTGGGGCGACCTGTGACGGAGAGTCACTCAAACCCCCGATCGACCGCACCGCCTGGTTGGGTGGCGAGGTCCGCAACCAGATCCGCGCGGCACTGCCGATGCTTAAGATCCCGATAAGTCCGATCCTGGTGATGGTCGAGGCCAACGTCCTGTGGAGCGACGGSGCCCTCGACGGAGTGACGATCATCAGCATCAAGGACGTCGTCAACTACATCCGGCRCAAGCCCGGCCGACTCAACCCCGGTGAGGTCCAGCAGATCGTCGCCGCCACGGAACGGCTGTTTCCGGCCTACTCGGCCAACCGCCTCGCCGAACAGATCACCGTCGGTCGGGACCAGTGGCTGACCCTGATGGATGCGCTGCGCACGATCCGTGAGCGCGACGGGGACGCTTCCGAGATGCTCGACCGGCTCGCCCAGATCGAGTCCGACCTGGGCCGGCAGGCCGACCTCATCAACCGGACCGGAATGCCACTCGCGGTTCCCGGCCGGGCGGGCGCCGGCGAGGCCACGAGCGGCGGGCCGGACGGTCCGTCGGCTGCCGGCATGGGGCCGGTTCCCCGGCTCGGATCACGCGCGGGCGGACGGCCACGCCCGGGGGCCCGCCGCGGGCGCATCCTGGCCGCCGTCCGACCGCCCCGGGAGACGACGGACCCCGACGCCGGCCAGGCGCCCGGCGACGGTGCCGCGGGTGGCGACGATGCCGCGGGTGGCTCGGCCCCGCAGCCACCCGCCGGAAGCTGACGCTCTCCCGTTCCACCTCCCATTCCACGCCCTGCCGGCTCCTCCCGCCGGCTCCCCTTCCGGTCCCGCCCGGCGACGCTGGCGGGAATTTCCCGGCCACACATAAAGTTGAGCGTGTCAGGCTCACCTCTGTCGGGCTATGATGGGAGCCGTCATCATGAGTCAGAGCGACTCAATACACCGACCTGACTTAACGTTGGCGGAACCGAGGCTTCCCGGAGTGATCCTCAAGCCTCGGTTCACCGACAGGTTCCATCCCCACGAGGTCGGTGCGCCCGTCTGATCGGCGCCACCGACATGATCGAAAGGCACACAGACATGGCACGAGCGGTCGGTATCGACCTCGGCACCACGAACTCCGTCGTGAGCGTGCTCGAGGGCGGCGAACCCACGGTGATCGCCAACGCCGAGGGCTCCCGGACGACCCCGTCGGTCGTGGCTTTCGCGAAGAACGGCGAGGTCCTGGTCGGCGAGGTCGCCAAGCGTCAGGCGGTGACGAACGTCGAGCGCACCATCCGGTCGGTCAAACGCCACATGGGCACCGACTGGAAGATGAAGGTCGACGCGAAGGATCTCACGCCCCAGGAGATCAGCGCGTTCATCCTGCAGAAGCTGAAGCGGGACGCCGAGTCCTACCTCGGTGAGACGGTTACGGACGCGGTCATCACCGTCCCGGCGTACTTCGACGACGCCCAGCGTCAGGCCACCACCGAGGCGGGCACGATCGCCGGGCTCAACGTCCTGCGGATTGTCAACGAGCCGACCGCCGCGGCCCTCGCCTACGGGTTGGACAAGGGCGAGAAGGAGCAGACCATCCTGGTCTTCGACCTCGGTGGCGGCACCTTCGACGTCTCCCTGCTGGAGATCGGCGACGGTGTCGTCGAGGTGAAGTCCACCTCCGGTGACACCCACCTCGGTGGTGACGACTGGGATCAGCGCATCACCGACCACCTGATCAAGACCTTCAACGGCCAGCACGGGGTCGACCTCGGCAAGGACAAGATGGCCCTGCAGCGGCTGCGGGAGGCCGCCGAGAAGGCGAAGATCGAGCTTTCGCAGTCCACCCAGACCGCGATCAACCTGCCCTACATCACCGCGTCGGCCGAGGGTCCCCTGCACCTCGACGTCTCGCTGTCGCGCGCCGAGTTCCAGCGGATGACCTCCGACCTCATCGACCGCTGCAGGCACCCCTTCCAGCAGGCGGTGAAGGACGCGGGGATCAAGGTCAGCGACATTGACCACGTCGTCCTCGTCGGTGGTTCCACCCGGATGCCCGCCGTCGTCGAGCTGGTCCGCGAGCTGACCGGGGGCAAGGAGCCGAACAAGGGCGTCAACCCGGACGAGGTCGTCGCCGTCGGCGCCTCGCTGCAGGCCGGCGTGCWCAAGGGCGAAGTCAAGGACGTCCTGCTCCTCGACGTCACCCCGCTCTCGCTCGGCATCGAGACGAAGGGGGGGATCATGACCAAGCTCATCGAGCGCAACACCACGATCCCCACCAAGCGCTCGGAGATCTTCACCACCGCCGAGGACAGCCAGCCCTCCGTGCAGATCCAGGTCTTCCAGGGCGAGCGCGAGATGGCCGCCTACAACAAGAAGCTCGRCATGTTCGAGCTGACCGGCCTGCCGCCCGCCCCGCGGGGCATGCCCCAGATCGAGGTCACCTTCGACATCGACGCGAACGGCATCGTGCACGTGTCCGCGAAGGACCTGGGCACCGGCAAGGAGCAGTCGATGACCATCACCGGCGGCTCGGCGCTGCCGAAGGACGACATCGACCGCATGGTCCGCGACGCCGAGCAGTACGCCGAGGAGGACCGCAGGCGCCGGGAGGAGGCCGAGACCCGCAACAAGGCCGAGACGCTCGTCTACTCGACCGAGCGGTTCCTCGCCGAGAACGGCGAAAAGATCGACGCCGCGGTGAAGAGCGACGTGGAGGAGAAGCTCGGCACGCTGCGGGGCGCCGTCGCCGGCACCGACACGGCGGCGATCCGCGAGGCGGCCGACGCGCTGGCCGCGGCGAGCCAGGCGATGGGCCAGGCCATGTACGCGCAGGCCGCCCAGGAGGGCGCGGGTGCCTCCGGCGGCGCCGGAGCAGCCGACGACGACGTGGTCGACGCGGAGATCGTGGATGAGGAGGACAAGAAGTGACCTCAGGCCAGGCCGCGGACTGGTGGGGTTCGTCTCGGCCCGACGGCCGGGACGAGGCCGAAGAGCCCCCGGTGGTGGTGCGGGACCGGCGCCGGATCGATCCGGAGAGCGGCGAGGTCCGGCCGGAGGCGGCCGCGCCTCCCGGCCCGACGGCCACGGAGGTTCCACCCGCCGGAGTCCCGGCGGGTGAGGGTGACGGTGAGCTCGTGGCGTCGCTGCGCCAGCAGGTCACCGAGCGGACCGCGGACCTGCAGCGCCTGAAGGCCGAGTTCGACAAYTACCGTCGGCGGGTCGAGCGAGACCGTCAGCAGATCGGCGAGCAGGCGACGGCGAAA
>NZ_MRUJ01000223.1:0-18566 GCF_002099325.1 Frankia sp. KB5
CAGGAACGTCGCGATCATTGATCATACCTCGGAGTTCCGCGATCTCTTCCACCGAAAGTTCCACACTGCCATTCTAGGCAAATACCGGCAATAAATGAAGTGGAATCACGCTCCACTAGGCGCCGGTCTCTCGCAGCCGGCCATAAGGGCTTCCACCGAGCCCGGTGGGCCAAGCGCCGTGCGGAGATGCGCCAGTCGGTGATCCCACACGGTTCCTGTCCGCATCACTCTTCACATTTTCCGCCGTGTGAATTCCCCTCGGGTGCGCCGGGTGTCCTTATTTCTCGGCCGTATACCTTTCGGTGGTGGTCGGAATTGCTCGTTGCGCGGGCATGAGTGGTGCAGGATACCGGTCTGCGGTGGCGCGGYGGCGTAGGAGTATTCGGACGAGGGGCGGTGCGGCGAGGACCATGATGAAGAGCCGGAGGGTTTGGACGGCGAAGACGAGGGTGATGTCGGCGTGGGTGGCGCTGGCGGTGGYGAGGACGGCGTTGATGCCGCCGGGGGTGGTGGCGAGGTAGGCGTCCAACACGCTGAGGTGGGCGGTGGCGGCCATGGCCCAGGCCAGCAGTCCGCAGGCCGCGGTGATGACGGTGACGGCGGCAAGGACGGTGGGCAGCAGCCGGCCGAGTTGACGCAGGACGGCCGGGGTGAAGCGGAGGCCGACTTCCAGTCCGATGATGGTGAAAGCGATCTCGCGGGCGACTTCGGGGGGCTGGCTGCCGATACCGGCGATGTTCGCGGTGGCGGCGAGCAGGACCGGACCCAGCAGTGCGCCGGAGGGCAGCCGCAGGCGGGTTCCGGCCCAGCCGCCGAGGATGGCGGCGGCGAACAGGAACGTGTACCCGCCGACCGAGCCTTCGACCTCGATCTCCTTGGCGCCGAACGCGGCGAAGTGGCCGGTGTGGGGGGCGAGGACGAATCGGACGAGCAGCGGAGTGCTGAGCACAACCAGGGTGAGTCGCAGGTATTGCATGAAGGCGACGAGGCGTGCGTCGGCGCCCAGGTCGTCGGCGGTGGCGACCACGGCGGCGGACCCGCCGGCGACCATGCCGAGGCTGGCGGTCGCTTGGTCCATGCCGGTGCGGCGGGCCAACAACAGCCCGACGCCGACGCTGAGCGCGAGGGTGGCCGCGGTGACGACGAGCAGCGGTCCCATGGCGCTGCCGGTGCGGGCCAGGGAGTGGCTGTCGAAATACATGCCGATCACCACGCCGGTGACCGCCTGGGCCAGCCAGTGCACCCTTGCGGGCACGGCGGTCCGCAGCGCCCCAGTCAGCGCGGCGACGATCCCCCAGCAGACCGCGGCGAGCAGATGGGGGGCGGGAAGACCGTAGCGTTCAGCCCACTTGCCGGTCAGCCACGTCAGCCCGGCGAGCGCCACCCAGGTGACCAGCCGTCGTAGCCGGCCGGCGGATGTCGCTGGTGTCGG
The DNA here is from genome assembly GCF_002099325.1 of Frankia sp. KB5. NCBI lineage: Bacteria > Bacillati > Actinomycetota > Actinomycetes > Frankiales > Frankiaceae > Frankia > Frankia sp. KB5. The sequence continues at coordinate 1,433 of NZ_MRUJ01000223.1, forward strand.
CCGGCCCGCGGATTGCAGGGCAGTGGACATCCAGTGCTCCAGTTCGTCGGGGGGGTGAGGGGACCGTGGAGTCGCTTGGGCCGGTGAGCGCCATCGGGGACTCGTCGCGGCGACGAACCGACAGCGGGACGTTCGTGCCCGCCGGTCAGGCTCGGGACAGCGGGCCCGCATGCGGGAACCGTGCCCACGGCGGGAGCTCTACGGCGGAGTCCGGCGGACCGGTCATGGACCTGCGCGGTGCGGCGCACCGCGGTCCGAGGGCGCTGCACCGCGGCAGGACCCGTCCGCTCCGTGACGTGGGCCGCGGCAGGCCGCGTGAGGTCCGCCGCCGACGGGATTGGGTGCTCGCCGCAGTCCTGCCGAGACGCTGGCTGGGGAGAGGCAGGTGTCTCCGCGGCCCTTTGCTAGCCGATGGTGAAGCGCAGGGTGCACGCCGCCCCGGCGAGGAGGCAGTAGATCGCGAAGGGGGTGAGGGTGCGGGTTTGGAAGTAGCGGACCAGGAATCGGGTGGTCAGGTAGGCGGCGATGGCGGCGAGTAGGGCGCCGAAGGCGACTTGGCCGCGGATGCCGTCGGCGGTGTGGCTGGCGAGGGTGGGGAGTTTGAGGAGGCCGGCGGCGAGGATGACGGGGGTGGCGAGCAGGAAGGAGAAGCGGGCGGCGTCCTCATGGTCGAGGCCGCGGAGCAGCCCGGCGACCATGGTGATGCCGGAGCGGGAGATGCCGGCGAGCAGCGCGAGGGTCTGGAACAGTCCGATTACGGCGGCTTCGCGGTAGGCGAGCCCGTCGAGGGTCCGCTGCTCGGCGATGATGAGCCCGCGGGCGCGGGGCCGGGCGTGGCGGGTCGCCGCCCGGCCGGTCGGCGACGCGGCTGATGCCTGGGTGGGGACTGGAACCCGGCCCGGCACCGTGATCGCGGCGGGGGCTGTCTCTGCTCCTGCCCCGACCGAGACGGTGTCCGGGGCCGGTGCAGGAGCGGTCTGGGTGCGCTGTTCGCTGCGGCGCCGTAGTCGTTCCCCGGCGAGCAGGATCAGCCCGTTCGCGGTCAGGAATAGCGCGACGGCCAGCGGTTTGGCGAACAAAGTGCGGAAGGTGTGTTCCAGGGCTAGGCCGGTCAGCCCGACGGGGATGGTCGCGACGATGATGAGCCAGGCGAGCCGTTGCGATGAGGTTTCGATGCGGCGGGTGCGCAGCGTGGTGGCGAACGCGCGGATGAGCCGGGCCCAGTCGGAGCGGAAGAACACCAGCAGGGCGGCTGCGGTGGCGACGTGCAGCGCGACGATGAACGCCAGGTAGGGCGACTGTTCGCTGTTGTGGGAGGCGTTCTCGGTGACCAGGTGCTGCCAGGACCCGCCGATCAGCGCGGGGACGAGCACCGAGTGTCCCAGGCTCGACACCGGGAACAGCTCGGTCGCCCCTTGTAGCACGCCGATCACACCTGCTTGCAGGTAGGTCAGCTCACTCACCATGGTTGGTCTCCAGATGCTCCCGGGCCGCGGCCGTCTCTCACCGTCGTCTACTACAAGCTACTACAAGCTACTACAAGTGCTTGCTGGGTCGGTGGGCGGGGTCGCCAGGTCGGGAGGTCTGGGCGACACGGCCGTGACGGGGCCGGTCCGCGTCCGGTAGCGCGGCGGTGGTGCCTGTGGGCGGGCCGATGGTCGTCTCCCGAGCCGTGGCGGCGCCGCGGCGGGCGTCAGATGGTGCCGAGGAGCGCGCTGCGCACGGGCGGCGCGGTGTCGGTCCGACGGGCGGCGGGCCTGCGGCTACCTGGCGTCGTCGGCGTCCGGTGGTTGTGTCTGTTCAGGGTGCGGCGACGGTGCTTGGTTTGCGGTGATGGCCCGTTGGCGGGTCGCGGCGTCGAGGGTGAGGGCGACGATGAGGATCACCGTGACCGCGACCGCGGCGCCGGCGAGGACGTCGGTCGCGTAGTGGTAGCGCAGTGTGATCAGGCCGAGGGGAAGGACGCTGGCGAGGACGGCGGCGCAGGCCGCGAGCAGCAGCCGCGCCGGGCGGGGCAGTCCGGCGAAGGCGCCGGCGGGCAGCAGGAACAGGGCGGTGGTGGCGGCGACGGCGACGGCTCCGGTGATGTGGCCGCTGGGGAAGGCGAACCCGTGGCCGCTGCGTCGGTCGATGAGCGGTTTGAGGGCGTACTCGGTCAGCGTGCCGGCCAGGGGTGGGCCGGCCAGCGCGAGCAATGCGGCGCGGCGACGCCGCAGGGCCAGGCAGCCCGCCGCGAGCAGCCCGGACAGCACGGCGACGCCGGCCGGGCTGCCGAGCTGGGTCAGGCCGTCGAACACCGGCCGCAGCGGGTGCAGGCGGTAGGCGAGGTTGTCGTCGACGCGCTGGTCGACGCGCAGCGGGCCGCGGCTGTCGGCGACCCGGCTGGCGAGCCCGGCGACTCCGGTCAGGCTGGGCAGGATGACCAGCCAGCAGAACGGACGCAGCACCGGCGGGACCAGGGCGGCGGGATCGTCGAGGCCGCCGATGCGTCCGCGCTGGGTGCGGTCGTGCAGGGCGAACGCGGCGAGTAGCAGCAGGTCGACGGCGACCGCCACCGCCAGGGCCAGGACGGTGGCGCCGACGTCGGGGAAGTCGGGGGTGTTCAGCTCGTCGGGGTTGAGCCGCAGCCGGGGCGCGAGGTAGCCGGTGGCCATGAACAGCCCGCCGCCCGTGAGGATCAGCAGGTTGATGCGCCGCGGGTGATCGTGCGCGTAGCGTCGGGCGGCGCCGGGCTGTGACCGGTCGCGTGCTTTCTCGGGTCGAGGTGGGGCTGCCCGCATGGCTACTACACGCTACTACAAGGGGGTAGGGTGGCGGGTGTGGCAGCAGGGTCGGGTGGCCGGTCGCGTCGGCCGGGGCAGTTGGAAGCCGAGGTGCTGGCGGCGTTGTGGGCGGCGGACCGGGCGCTGTCGCCGGGAGAGGTGCAGGCCGCCCTCGGCGGCGGCCTCGCCTACACCACCGTGATGACGATCCTCAACCGGCTGCACGCCAAGGGGGAGCTGACCCGAATGGCGGACGGGCGGACGTTCGTCTACCAGCCGGCCGTGAGCACCGTCGAGTTCACCGCCCGGCGGATGCGGGGGATGTTGGAGCAGGTCGACGACCCGGCCGGGGTGCTGGCCCGGTTCGTCGACACGCTGGGCCCGGGGGAGGAGCAGGTGCTGCGGGACCTGCTCGACCGGCGCCGGCTGGAGGGCTGAGCGGTGCGGCTGGCTGTCTATCTGGCCGGTGCGGCGGCGCTGGTGGTGCTGGTCCTCGCGCGGCCGGCGGCGCGGCGGCTGCCGCCGGCCCGGGCGGCGTTGCTGTTGGCGGTGGCGGCCGTGGGCGCTGCGGCGGTGTGGGTGGTGGTGGTCGGTCTGCTGGCAGTCCTGCTGGCTGGGCAGGTGCCGCTGGTGGCGGCGCTCGGGCGCTGGTCGGCCCGCCTCGTCGGCGCCGGCGATCCGGTACCGGCCGCGGCGTCGGTAGCCGCCTGGGTCGCCGTCGCGGTCGGTGTGGCCGGCGCCGGCGTGCTGGCCTACCGGCTGGCCGCGGAGGCGCGTCGCTGGCTGCCCGCCTATCGGCACGATCCCTGCGCCGGGCTGCTCGTCGTCGTCGACGACCCGGCCCCGGCGGCGGTGGCGGTCCCGGGCTGGCCTGGGCGGATCGTGGTCTCCTCGGGGATGCTGCGGGCGCTGCCCGCCGACGAACGCCGCGTGTTGCTCGCCCACGAACGCTGCCACCTGGACCACGCCCACTGGCTGTTCCGGTTCGCGGTCCGGCTCGCCGCCGCGGCCTGTCCGCCGGCCCGGCCGTTCGTCGCCGCGTGCGACCAGGCGCTGGAACGATGGGCCGATGAGACCGCCGCCGCGGTGACCGGTGACCGGCGGCTGACCGCCCAGGCGGTCGCCCGCGCCGCGCTGGCCCGCCACGAGGGCACCCTCACCGCGGCGGGGTTCACCGACGGGCAGGTGGCCGACCGGGTCGCCGCGCTGCTGGCACCACCGCCGCGGCGACGTTGGACGCCTGCCGTCGTTCCGCTGCTCGTGCTGGCCGTGGCCGCGGGCTGCGCCCTGGAAGCCGGCCACGACGTGAAAGACCTGTTCGAGATCGCCCGGCACGCCACCCGTTCCTGACCTCGGGGCATTGTAGTAGCTTGTAGTAGATGGGGGCCTGATACGTCGGCGGGACGCGTGCCGGTCATGGCTGTGCGCAAGTCGGCCGGATGATGGTCGTCTTGTCGCGGGGGTACCCGGTCCGGGGGTCCGGTTCGTGAAGGGAGGTCGGTGAGTCGCCTCGTCGATGCCCTGCTGTCCGTGCCGTCCTGGCTCGCGCTGGTCCTGGTCGTCGCGTTGCCTGCGGCGGAGGCATCGCTGTTCATCGGGGTGATCTTTCCCGGTGAGGTCGCGGTGCTGGCCGGTGGCGTGCTCGCCCACGACCATCGGCTGCCGCTGTGGGCGGTCATCGCCGCCGGCTCGGYCGGCGCGATCCTCGGCGACAGCGTCGGCTACGAGGTCGGCCGCCGCCACGGCGACCGGCTGCTCGCGAAACTCCCCACCCGGCTCGTCCGGCCCGAACACGTCGACCGGGGCCGAGACCTGCTGCGCCGCCGCGGTGGGTGGGCCATCGTCCTGGGCCGGTTCACCGCCGCGCTGCGCGCCCTGGTCCCGGGTCTGGCCGGCACCAGCCGCATCCCCTACCGCACGTTCCTGCTGTTCAACGTCGTCGGGGCGGTCGCCTGGGTGACCGAAACCGCGCTGGTCGGCTATCTCGTCGGCGCCGGCTACCGGTCGGCGGAACACCGGCTCAGCCTGATCTCCGCCGGCCTCCTCGCCGTGATCGTCGCCATGCTCGCCTACCGGGCCGCCCGCCGCTCCGAACGGCTTACCGGCTGGACGCGACGCCGCCTTCGCCAGGTGCCCCGTCTCGACCGACGGCGGACCGCCACGCTGCTGACCCTTGCCGGCAGCGGATGGCTGTTCGCCGGCATCACCCAGGACGTGCAGGCACACGAAGGCATCGCCGCCGCCGATACCCGCCTCCTACACGACGTCACCTCCCACCGCGGCCCATGGCTGACACCGCTGGCCACCGCCGTCACCGACCTTGCCCTCGGCCCCGTCGTCTACGCACTCCTGGCCGTACTGGGCCTGGCGGTGTGGCGACGCACCCGGCGATGGGAACTGCCCGTCGGCACGGTCGCCCTGCTCCCCGCCGGCCAACTGACCCGCCTGGCGATCAACCGGTGGATCGCCCGCCCCCGACCAGCCCCCGCACTCTGGCTCACCCACCCGCACGGCCACGCCTACCCGTCCGGGCACACCACCACCGCGACCCTCGGATACGGCCTCGCCGCMCTGCTCCTCCTGCGCCTCCTACCCACCGACAAGACCACCACCGCGATCGTCACCACGGCCGCCACGGTCCTCACGGCAGCAGTCGGCCTGTCCCGGATCTACCTCGGGGTCCACTGGCCCAGCGACGTCGTAGCCGGCTGGGCCCTCGGCCTGACCTTCCTCGCGCTGGCCGCCACCCTCAGCCACCTACCCCGGCGGCGACCGGCCAGCACACCACCGCTCCCATCCCCCGGGGAGGCGTCCGCCGAACAACGCCACGCCGGCGCCATCGAGGCGGCGTGACACCCCCCGCCGTCGCGCCACCGAAAGGTTCGCCGCGACCGGCACGGACTGGCCAAAGCCGCCATCGTCGTCCTCGTCGCCGCCGGCCGCGGACACCGACGCGCCGCCCTCACCGGTGAGCAGGATCGGCCCCAGGCCGAGCGCCCGCGGTTCGGCGACCGCGGCCGGGCTGGTGGGCGTGACGGTGTCCGCGACAGCGGCCACAGCGCGAGCGTGACCGTCCCAGCCGGCGATGATCGCGGTGCGCCCCCGTCGTTCGGTGGCAGCCAGCACAGCCGGCAGGTCGGGAGTCAACGTCACGGACGAGTCGGCGAGCAGAGCCGGGCGTCCGACGACGACCGTGTGATCGTCGAGCGTGCGCTGCGCGCCGGGGCCCTCTCGGACGCGGGCAGGCGCCGAGCTCGTCGCGGGTGACAGCCGGGGCGATGCGATGTTCAGAGGGGTCGGGTCCTCAAGGCGCCGGCCTGCCGCCCCACCTCGGCCCGGGTCGCGTCGCTGCTGGCGGTCACCTCGACGAGATCCATCCGTCCGGCCATGAGGGTGCCCGTTTGTCCAGCACGGCGGAATGTCGATTCTGCCGAGGAGAAAACGAAGACCGCACCGTGGCTGGCATGCTGGGCCGATGGCGCTGCGCACGCACTGGGACGACGTCTACGGCCGGGTGGCGGTGACCGACGTCAGCTGGTTCCAACGCGAGCCGGCCTGCTCGCTGGAACTGGTCACAGCCGCGGGACCGGGGCCGGGCGATCCCGTCGTCGATGTCGGCGCTGGCTCGTCGGTCCTCGTCGACCGATTGCTGGAAGGCGGCCACCGGGACGTGACCGTGCTCGACCTCGCCGCGGACGCGCTGRCCGTCACCCGCTCCCGCCTCGCGTCGCGGGCGGACGACGTGCGCTGGGTCACCGGTGATCTGCTGGCCTGGCAGCCGGGGCGGCGCTACCGGCTCTGGCACGACCGGGCCGTGTTCCATTTCCTCACCAACCCGGACGACCGCGACCGTTACCGCACGGTCCTGCGCCAGGCCCTCGCGCCCGGCGGACACGTCGTCATCGGGACGTTCGCCGCCGACGGCCCCACCGCCTGCTCAGGACTGCCCACCGCCCGCTACGATCCCGGCGAGCTTGCCGCGCAGTTCCCGGACCTGCGCGTCCTACGTACCACCCGGGAAGAACATCACACCCCCGCCGGCCGGGTGCAGCCGTTCACCTGGCTCCTGCTGGCCGACGACTGACTGCCGACCACTGACCGCGCCCAATCGACCGTGCCTGTGTCGGCGATTGCTTCGCAGCGGACGTCGCCGCCCGACCTCGGGGAGCCGGTGCGGGCACCGCCCCGCGGTCAGCGGTCCGTACGGTGGTCAGGGCCGCCGGCGGTTGCTGGCCTGGTTCCCGGGCTGCGTCCCGGCCCGGTCCAGTCGCAGCTCACCGGCGACAAGGTGCTGCGCGAGATCGTGGCCGAAGGCGTGCGCACGCAGCTGCGCCACGGCCTCGACGGAGGTGACACCGCGCTGCACCATAATCAGCCCGACCGCGCGGTGGACGTCGATCCGGGACCGCCACAGCGCGTCCTGCGGGACGGCGCCGGGCTGGTCTGGCAACGTCTGGACGGCGACGAACCCGGCGGCCTTTGAGGCGTTCAGCGCCCGCGCGAGTGCCTCGGCGGCCAGCGGGCCAGGTGCGAACCGGAACAGTTCGAGCACGCCGAGTCGAGACAGGCCGACCAGCATCGGCAGGGCGAACATCCCCCGGACACCGGTCGGGGCCGCCGCGACGCGCAGCAGCGGCCACCGGCTGCCGACCGGCCCGGCGAGATCGGACAGCAGCGCGGGCCGTCCTGACCGTGCCGCGTCCCGGCCCGGTCCCTCATCGAGGGTGACCTGGAGATCGCCTAATCGCCCCGCCGGCAGGTCACTGGCCGCGACGATCCCGGCCCGTCCCGCGTCCCCCGGAGTCGTCACCGTCACGCCATCCACCGGCAGACGCGCCTTCGCCGCCGCACACAACCGCCCCAGCACCTCAGCGCCACGATCCCGGTCCGCCACAACATCGCCGAGAAGATCCCGGAACCACACCGAATCGTGCACAGGCTCCTGCCTTCCTGACGACGGGGAGCGTCTACCGACGATATGCTCACACACCGCATCTGCCAGATCCGGGACATTCCCCCGGCTCCGGTAGCGAGTTTTGGATCTAGGGGGCTGATCTTGTGATCCTTCTGGCCCTCTCGGTGACCATCGGGTGAGCGGGACGCGTTCGCAGTAGTAGGTCGAAGCTGGCGCGGCCGAATACCTGCCCTTTGATCGTTTTTACAGGTGGCATCGCCTGCGACGACGCCGGAGCTGTGGGACTGGGTGAGTCCGGCGAGGACGGCGTCGTGGTCGCGTCGTAGGCCGCGGGTGAAGCGGTGCAGGTCGGGTAGGTCGGCGTCGGCCTCGATGGTGGTGATCCAGGTGTCGAGCCGCTCGCCGTGGCGTTCGAGGAGCATGTCGGCAGGGTGCAAGACGCCGCGCAGGCGAGCGCGGCCTGGACCCCCGGCGCGGCGTGGCCGGGGCCGGCCAGCGGGACCTTGGACGGCACCCGCCGGCCGGCCTGGCGCGGACAATCAGGACGATCTCGTAGTGCCGGTCGGGGTGCTGTTCATCTCGGGTCGGTTCCGTGCGCGGTGCTGTCGCCCTGTCGGCGGGCGGCGCGGCTGCGGACGTCGTGGTCTCGGGGACTACGGGCGTCTGGTTTCGGTGTCAGCCGGCGTTCAGTGGGCGGCCGGTTTCGAGCAGGGTTTTGAGACCGGATAGGACACGCATCCAGCCGGTGTCGGCGACACGGGCGGCGGTCTTGGGAGCGTGCTCCAGATTGTCGTGCACGACGGTGAGCAGGCTGATCCGCTCCTCGTCGGAGGTGATCTGCCAGGCGACCCGGCTGGGGGGCTCGCCGGCAAGGTCGGGGTTGTAGAGGGCGCGGTAGCTGACGACGAGACGGTGGGGCGGGTCGGCGTCCAGGACGGTCTCGTCGCCCCAGAGGGCTTCGCGGTCGGGTGACTGGTAGCGGAACGGTGTGCCGATCTGGCCGGTGGTCTCGACGAGTGCCCCGAACAGGTAGCCGGCGCTGAGTTCGGGTGTGGTGATCGCATCCCACACCTGCTGGGGGGTGGCGCGGATGAAGACGTGGTAGGTCTGGGTCGCCGACGGGCTGGTCGTGGTCATGTCGTGTCCTGGTCGTTGAGGAGTGGGCGGGGACTGGGGTCGCGCCTACTCGGCCGGCTCGGGAGCGAGGATGTGCCCGCCGCGGGTGTCTGCGTACGGTTCGGGCGGCGTTGCGGGTCCGGCCGCGGTGCGGAGGTTGGGGGCGCGCACGGCGATGAGGGCTGCGGCGAGGACGGCGAGGCTGGCGGCGACCAGCGCTCGCCCGAAGCCTGACGTGAGCGCCTGCTGCGGCGTGGCGTGTTCGGCGAGGAGATGGTGGGTGCGGGCGGTGGCGACCGCGGAGAAGACCGCCAGTCCGAGCGCGGAGCCGAGTTGGAGGGAGGTGTTGAGTAGGCCGGCGGCGAGTCCGGCCTGCTCGGCAGGGACGCCGGCGTTCGCGGCGGTGGTGACGGTGACGAACACGGCACCGAGGCCCAGCGACATGATCAGCAAGCCTGGGAGCAGGTCGGCGGCATACGAACCGTCGACGGGGACCCGGGACACGTAGTAGATCCCGTCGGCGGCGACGAGCGAACCGGCGACGATGACTGGTCGGGTACCGATCCGAGGGACGAGCTGGGTTGCCACTCCCGCGGCGACCATGATGCCGGCGGTGACGGGCAGGTAGGCCGCGCCGCCCCGGATCGGCGAGTAGCCGAGGACGTTCTGCATGTAGAGGGTGAGGAAGAAGAACATCGACAGGAAGCCGGCGAAGGCGATCAGCTGGGTGGCGTCCGCGGCTGYCAGTCCCTTGACCCGCAGGATCGAGAACGGGAACAGCGGGTCGCCGGCGCGGCGCTCGTTGACGACGAAAGCCGCCAGCAGGACCCCGGCCGTGGCCAGCTCACCGATCGTGTGCGCGGTGGCCCAGCCGGCGTCGGGTGCCTTCACCAGGGCGTAGATGCCCAGCAGCATCCCGGCGGTGACCAGGACCGCCCCGGCGGCGTCGAAACCGGACCAGAGGCCACGGGCCCGCTCGGCCGCGACGAGCCGGTAGGCGGCGGCGACGATGAGCACGCAGACAGGGATGTTGACGAACAGCACCCAGCGCCAGCCGGGCCCCTCCGACAGCACACCGCCGAGGAACACGCCCACCGCGGCACCCAGCCCGCTCATCGCACCCCACACCCCGAGCGCCCGGGTACGGTCGGCGCCTTGGGTGAAGGTGGTCGTCAGGATCGACAGGCCGGCCGGGGCCATCAGCGCCGCACCGACGCCCTGGGCGACCCGGGCGCCGACCAGCATCCCGGCGTTCGCCGCGAGGCCGCCGGTCAGCGAGCAGACCGCGAACAGGGTCGTTCCGGCGACGAGCATCCGGCGACGTCCGAGCAGGTCCGCCGCCCGGCCGCCGAGCAGCAGGAACCCGCCGTAGGTCACCACGTAGCCAGACAGCACCCATTGCAGGTTCTGCTGGGAGAAGCCCAGATCGCGGCGGATCGACGGCAACGCGACGTTCATGATCGAGGAGTCGACGATGTCAAGGAACTGGACCGCGCACAGCAGCAGCAACGTCAGCCGGCCCCGGCGGGTGGCCAGCACGGAGGTGGAGACGGAAGGGGCGCTCATGGCCACCTCTCGAATTGGTCGAAAACGACCAGTCCGACGCTAGACCACTCTGGACGGTTCCGTCCAGAGTCGATTGGACGTTTCCGTCCACTCAGGTGGCGAACGTCCTGACGTAGGCGAGCGCGGCGTCCACGGCCACGTGCAGCGACGCGGCGTGACGGCGAGTCTGACTCAGCAGCATCCCGCCCTCCAGGCTCGCGAGCAGAGCGGTCGCGAGCGCTGTGGGCGAGGCGTCGGCCCGTAGTTCTCCGGCGGCGCGCATCCGCGCGAACGCCTCGGCGAACAGCCGCTCCCAGGCGGCGAAGGCATCGGCGACACGCGCCCGCGCCGGCTCGTTGTGCTCGGCGACATCGCTGGCCAGCGACCCGATCGGACAGCCCGAGGGGCTCTGCTCGTACTGCGCGACGAACCCCGCGAGCGTCCGCCTGAGATCATCCAGCGTCTCCACCGCGGCGAACGCCTGCGTGAGGCCACCCAGGACCTGCTCACAGCGGTGGGCCACCGCAGCCTCCATGAGCTGGTCCCGCCCACCGAAGTAGTGGGCAAGCTGGCTCTTGCTCGCGCCGGCCGCCGCCAGCACCTGCTCCAGGCTCACGCCGCGCACGCCGTGCTCGGCGATGACGGCGGCGACCCGGGCCACGATCCGCTCCCGGGTCGCGCGCCCGCGCGCGGTCATCGGCTCGTCCTGCATCAGTTCACCGTAATCATCATTGGACGGAATCGTCCAATGGCATCCGCTCGGACCTGCGATCGGGGTGACGGCGGGCCCGCGCTTGCTCCCTTGCGTCTGGGTCAGGCGGGTCGGGGTTGTCTTGTGCGGGGACGTGATGGTGGGGTGGGCTGCCCGGCGACGTGGTCGAGTGCCGCCGTGAGGAGGCTGGTCCAGTCGTCGAGTCTGCTGGCCGGGATGGCGGCCCATTCGCGGAACGTCCGCCCGGCTGGAGCGAACGGCTCGGCGGTGCCGTCGGCGACCATGCTTTGGACCGTGCTGGCTGGAAGTTTGACGAGCAGGCGTCCCGTTCGGGTGTCGAAGGAGGCGAAGAATGCTCCGTCGACGCGCAGACAGGGCAGGCCCATCATGGTGGACCGGGTCACCGATGGCCGTGTCAGCAGTGGCTCGGTGAGACGCAGGAAGTCGTCCCGTCCAGGCACCTCGCTGGTCGGCGAAGCGGGGCTCACGGCGCTGTAGCGGTGGTGTCGTCGTGCCAGGGGTCGGGGCCTGGGTCGTGTCCGGCGGCGGCGAGGTTAAGCCGGGCGAGGAAGTGGGACCAGCCGGTCGCGTGGGCGGGGCGCTGGCTGTCGGGCAGGTTGCGGTGTTCGAGGCGTAGCCGGGTACCCGTGGCGGTGGGGGTGAGGGTGAACTCGACCTCGGTGGTGTCGGGGGGAAGCTCGGGGCTGCCGGCTACTCCCCAGGTCACGACGATGCGGTGCGGCGGTTCGACGACGTGGTAGTGGCCGCGGACGGGGATGCCGTTGATGTCGAGGTGGAAGGTGCCGCCGGGGGTGGGGTCGAGGGTGGCGTGCTGACCCATCCATCGGATCATGTGGGTGGGGTCGGTGAGGTGGCGGAAGACGTCCTCGATGTCCGCGTCGATGTCGATCTCGGTGGTGTAGGGGTCAGCCATCGTGGCGCCGCTTGGGCTCGGACGGTTCGGGCGCCGGTTGCTGGCGGGGGTTTTCGAGGGCGGCCTTGAGCTGGCCGAGGTGGCGGGTCCAGAAGTCGTTGAGGAAGTCCTGGACGGCGGCGAAGCCGTCGGGGCGGACGAGAAAAAGATGACGCGTGCCCTCGCGGCGCTCGTCGACCAGCCCGGCCTCGCGCAGCACCTTCAGGTGGCGGGAGACGGCCTGGGAGGTGATGTCGAGGTGGCCGGCGATCTCCCCGACGGATCGAGGCGTGCCCGACACGAGCCGCATGATGTCGCGGCGGTGGGGTTCGGCGAGCGCCTTGAGAGCCGCGTCCGGGTTCACGGCTGGCGGCCGAGGAATCCCACGAGCCGGTCGGTCACCGGCGCGGACGCGTCGACCGGGATAGCCGGTCCGATCGCGGTGCCGCGGAAGTCGGCGGTGATCACCTGGTGGGCGAAGTCGAGGAGATGGTCGGCGAGGTCGTCGTCGAGGGTGGTCGGCTGGCCGGTGGCGGTGGCGAGGTCCCAGCCGTGGACGAGGATGTCCAGGGTGGTCAGGCCCGCCAGGACCGGGCCGGGCATGTCCCCCAGCGGAGTGGTGTGGACTCGGGTGAGCGTGTCGGTGACAGCGGCCGCGGCCAGCAGCGCCGCGGACCCGGTCGCGTATGCCGCCGCGGGGTCGGCGCCGACCAGGTCGCTGGCTGGCAGACCACCGGGCGGCATCGGGTGGCGGGGCGCGCTGTCGGACAGCAGGGCCTCGCCCAGCCACAGTGTTCCGATCAGATGGTTGAGCAGCGCGCRCACGTCCCAGTCGGTGCACGGCGTGGCGGCGGCGAGYTGGTCGGGACGCACGGTCTTGATGATGCCAGCCGTCGAGGCGACGGAACGGTCAAGAGCGTCGAAGATCTCCATGCCGGGACTCCTGTCAGGGTGCTGTCTGCAACGATTCTGTTGTGCAACATGATGGTAGTGCAACAGCTAGGTTGYACACTGGGGCGGGGGAACTGCCACGCACCACCGAGAACACGACGGGAGAGTCGATCATGGCGTTTGATGAGGGTCTGGCCGTCCGGCTGCGGGCCCTACTTGGCGATCTCACTCCAGGCGCCACCGAGAAAAAGATGTTCGGCGGTCTGTCGTTCCTGGTCGCGGGCGACACAGGAACCGGTCCGCCTCCTCGTAGACCGCACCGTCCGGCCACAAGATCGTCCATGACCGCCGACCGCCGCCGAGGAAGATCTCCTGGACTCGCATCTGCCCGACAACCCGCCTGCGGTCCACGCACCCTCACATCTCTACGTCCCGAACGTAGAGATCACGAAAGGTTAGAGGAGCCGAAGGATCAACAGCCCACGCCGGACCGGACGTCACGTACACCAAGAGGACGGTCGGAAAGCTCGACCAGTGCGACACCGCGGCCGGCCTGTGCGCGCAGTGATCGGGCGACCGAGCGTTTCCCCGATCCCGAGTTGCCTCTGATCACGACCAGCGGCAGAGCCGACCATCGAACTGTCCTGCACGCTGCCATGCTGCCAGCGCCGGGTGACGGTGCCGGCCGCTGATCGGCAGCCCCCCGCGCCGCACCGGGTATCGACGTACCGGCGGTGGTTGACCGCCCCGGGCTGTGCCGGTTCCCGTACGCCGCGACAGCCGCCCACCTCGGCGAGACCAGGCGCGACGGCCAGGCCACCTACCCAGGCCATGCCGCAAACGACGTGACCGCACGGCTACCGTTAGACGGACTGATTGCTTCTGCGGGCTTTCGCTGGGAGAGCCTGTCGCCGGCGAGGGGAAATTCTCGGATGTCCAGGCCCAAGGCCAGCCTGCGCGCCGAACAGGACGACCTGCGCAGTCGGATGCGGGACCGCGGGATGACGCATCAGGAGATCGCCGCGGAGTTCGCCCGCCGCTACCGGTTTCGCCCCCGGGCGGCGCATCGACATGCGTTCGGCTGGACGTTGACACAGGCCGCGGACCGGATCAACGCCTACGCCGCCGAACACGGACTCGACCCCACGGGACGAGCACCGATGACCGAGCCGAAGCTGAGCGAGCTGGAGAACTTCCCCCGGTCACGGCTGCGCCGGCTCATGCCCCAGACCCTGGCCCTGCTCGCGGGTGTCTACGGAACCGATGTTCACACCCTGCTCGACCTCGACGACCACGACCATCTCAGCCCCTCAGATCGGCTTCTCCTTACCAGCATGGGCGCCTCCGCGCCGGCCACGTCCCCGTCTGCGCCGCCAAGTCGGGCCCTTGCCGGAACGCCGCCCCCGGCCCGATCCGCAGCCGGCCGTTCGCGGGACCGACCGGCTCGCGGCCCGGCCTTCGATCCCGTGACCTGGCCTGTCCTGGCAGTGGGTCAGCACGAGCCGGTCGAGGAGCGTCTCCGCCATGTCCGCGACCAGCCCCGATCCGTGGATCTCGTGACGATCGCGCTGTTGCGCCAGCGGGTCGAGGACCTCGATGCCCAGTACGACCGCACGCCGCCGACAGAGCTGCTGCCCGAGGCAGGCCAGCTGCTCACTCTCGTGAGCTATCTGCGTTCCCAGACACCGACTGTGCGGCTGCGCCGAGAACTGCTGACCGCGGAAGCCGAGGCGGCGATCCTGATGGGCCAGCTCGTCTGGGATGCCTCCCAGCGACGCGACCACCGCCAGGCCCACACCTATCTGGACCGGGCCGCCGCCGCAGGCCGGGAGCTGCGCAATCCGATCGCGGAAGGACTCGCGCTGCTGCGCTCCACGATCGTCGCTCTGCACGGCGAGCGGGCCCCACAGGCAGCGCTCGATCACGCGCGCCGCTGCATCGCGGTGACCGACGGGTCCAGCGACGTCCTCGCCGGGCTGGCCACCCTGCACGCCGCCGAGGCGTACGCGATGCAACGCAACACCACCGAGTGCGAACAGCTGCTCGGCCACGCCGAACACCTTCTGGGCAGGACCGACGCCGCGGACGAAGCGAGCTACCTGTACTCACCCAGCCACATCCCACGCATGGCCGGCTCCTGCTACCTCTTCCTCGGTCGGCCGAAGACGGCCGAGGAACTCCTGGGACACGCCCATTCCCACCCTCACAGCCCGGCCAAGGCCGACGCGATCGTCCTGGGGAACCTCGCGCTCGCCCAGATCCGCCAAACCAAACCCGACGAGGCCGCGCACACCTTCAACCAGGCCCTCGACGTGGTCACCCGCACCCGGGGCGGCGGCGGCATCACGATGGCGTTCACGATCAGCCGGGAACTGGGGCCCTGGCGCCACGTGCCGGCCGTCCGCGACGCCTGCGACCGTCTCCTCGACGTCATGTCACTCCCAGTCTCCACAGCCCCATGAACCGCGACGTCCACGACGCCAAACAGCAGATCCGCGACCGGATCTGGGCCCTTCTGGAACGCGAACACGCCGCACCACCGGGCGTCCACGGGTATATCCCCGCGTTCACCGGCGCCGACCTTGCCGCCGCGCGGCTGGCCGCCCTACCCGCATGGACCTCGGCGCACGTCGTGAAGGCCGTGCCCGACCGGGCCCAGCAACCCGTCCGCGCCCACGCGCTGCGCGACGGCAAGACCGTCTACATGGCCGTGCCCAGACTGGCCGAACCGCTGCCGTTCTACCGCCTCGACCCCGCCGCCCTGCCCCTGCCTCCCGAGCAGGCCGCCGACCGGCACGTCGCCGCCACCATCGCCGACCCGGTCGGCGTGGACGACATGGACCCCGTCGACCTCGTCGTCTGCGGCAGCGTCGCGGTCAACCCGGCCGGCGTTCGTCTTGGGAAAGGCGCCGGCTACTCCGACCTCGAATTCGCGCTTCTCCAGGAAGCCGGGCTCATCCAGCCCACCACCACCATCGTCACCACGGTCCACGACCTTCAGGTCGTCGACGGCGACCTCCCGGAAACCCGCCACGATTTCAGCGTCGACCTCATCGTCACCCCCACCCGCACCATCACCTGCGGACCACCCCGCCGCCCCAAGGGCCTCTACTGGCAGGACCTCGACGACGCCACCATCAGCACGATCCCCGTCCTCGCCGCCCGACGAGCGGCCTGGCTGCGGCTCCCGGGGACTCCTACAGCGCCCGAGGACAATCAACCTCGTCGCCGCGCCGCCGACGAACGCTGACCCGCACGACGCAATAATGCTGTTCAGTGCTTCTCTTCTCGTTTTTCCTTTTCGGTCGGACGCGCCGGCCACCGCTTCGAGAATGGAAGGCCATTCCGAAGCGGACCTACAGGAGCCTGCCGGCCTCACCCACCGCGCACTCTCCTCGGTGATGATCAGGCCCAAAGCATGCACCAACGGGTGCCTATCTCGATCTTCGTAGGTCGGCGGTCTCGGGCGGGTAGGGCCGCCTCGCCGCGTCGCGGAGTCTCAGGAGACGGGGCATGGCCGGTGGGCGCGCCGTACCGCGCGGGACGCGTCCCTCGCGCGGGAGCGTTTCGCGCCCATCGGTGTGAAGAGGATGCCGCTCACCGACAGTCTCGGTGCAGGTCAGGCAGGGTGCGCGATGCCGAATCACATCTTCGCTCCTCGGGGAATGACTCGCGCCCGGCTCCTTGAAACGCTAACCCGCGTTCCGCCAGCCATCGAGCCGTGCCAGCGCTGGCACCCCACCGAGCCCACGACGACCGGCCCACCACCGACGCCACAGTCGGCTGCTGCCAAGCGGCCATCGACAGCGAGGCGTGACACAACGCGACGCACGCAACAGCGCCTGTTCTTTGCCTACAAATCCATCACCGTCACGACAGTTATCAACCACCCGTCCAATCCGGCGGCCACGGCCGGGGCGGACCTGGAAGGGGAGTCCGGGTGTCCGACAGCACCTCCAACTACGAGGGTTACTGCCTCAAATGCAAGGAGAAACGGCACTACACCGGCGAGGTTCGGATCAGCGAGTCCGGCCGGCGGATGGCCCGAGGCTCATGCCCGGTCTGCGGCTCGACGATCAACCGCATCCTCGGCAAAGCGTGACCCGCACCAGGGGTATCCACCGTCGCCCGCCCCGCCGCTGACGAGGTCCGGCGGGACAGGCGGCCCTCGACGCAGCGCACCGCCGTCTGCGGATCGTCGAAACCTTGCATGGCCACAAGAAAAGCCCAAAGACCGGACCTAGTGGAGCGTGATTCCACTTCATTTATTGCCGGTATTT